>NZ_JBHZPI010000027.1:0-83136 GCF_042788025.1 Paenarthrobacter sp. YIM B13468
TGGTCCGAGTAGTCACCCTTGAGCAGGGACGGGATGCCGCAGGCGAACTCGATCACTTCCAGACCACGGCCGATCTCGCCCTTCGCGTCGGAGAGGACCTTGCCGTGCTCGGCCGTGATCAGCTCGGCCAGCTCGTCCACGTGCGCGGCGACCAGTTCACGGAACTTGAACAACACGCCCGTGCGCTTGGCCAGGGAAATATCACCCCAGGACTGCGCGGCCTTCTTCGCCGCAGCCACCGCCGTGTTCAGGTCAGCCTCGTTCGCCAGGCGCAACTCCGCCGTGACCTGCCCAGTAGCCGGGTTGTACACGGGCCGGGTCTGTTCCCCCACCCCCGTGGACTCGGCTCCATTGATGAAGTGGTTGATCCGGGTGAGCGTCGTCGTTGAGGTGCTCATGGCAAAGTTCCTTAGGTAAAGAAGGCTGGGAAACGCGAAACAGGATCAGGAGACCGGGACGAACCCAAGGTTCTTGTCCACGATGTTCTGCAGGGGTTTGCCCTGGCTGAAGCGTCGCAGGTTGTCAACGAACAATTGCCCAAGATCGTCGAGGTAGTCCTCGGTGTCCCCGCTCATGTGGGGTGTGATGATGACGTTGTCCATGCTCCATAAAGGATGCCCGGCGGGAAGCGGTTCGGGATGGACTACGTCCAGTGCTGCACCGGCAATGGATCCGGAGGACAGGGCTTCCACCAGCGCGTCCGTCCGAACCAGTTCCCCGCGGCCCACGTTGATGAGGTGTGCGGTGGATTTCATGGCGGAAAGGACGTCAGCATCCACGAGTCCCTTAGTGTCCTCGGTCAGTGGCGCTGCCAGGATGAGGTAGTCGACGTCGCCCACGATCCCGGCCAGGTCCCGGGAGGAATGGATATGATCAAACAGTTCATCTCCCGGACGGCTGCTTCGCCCGGCACCACTGACCTGCAGGCCTACCGCACGGAACAGGGACGCAATTTCCCGCCCGATGGAACCGGTGCCCACCACCAGGGCGCGTTGACCTTGGATCTTCCGGGTGACCCTATGCTGCCAGCGCTGCTGCTGCTGAAGCTTGAACGAGCCCTGCGAGTCTTTGGCGAAGTCCAGGACGAAGCCCAGCGTGAATTCGGCTATTGCACGGCTCAGGACTCCGCGGGAGTTCGTGTAGACCACATCGCTGTGGATGAGTTCGTCGAACAGGAGCTGGCTGACGCCCGCAGCTGTTACGTGGACCCACTTCAGCGATGACGCGGCGTCCCAGTTCTCGCGCAGGGCGGGGGAAAACGAATGCCACTGGTACAGGACATCTGCACCGTCCATCGCTTCAGCCAGTCCCTCCGCCTTGGTCAGCCGGACATCGGCCAGGGCTTCGATCTCCTCCAACCGGGGCGGCAAGGCCTCCCGGTACAACGCCGCGACAACAGGCCTCCTGCCTTCAGGGGTAACCGTCATGACGACGCCGGTGCTCCCGCAGGCTTGGTTGCCGTGCCGGCCTCGATCGAGCCAACCACGCCAATGACATCGATGGCGGCCAAAACAGCGGCTGTGAATTCCGACGTCGACGACGGGCCTCCCACATCGCGGGTTCCGAGGCCCTCGCGCAACACTGCCTCGAACGCCAGCTGGAGGTGTTCAGCAGCTTCCGGGTGGCCCAGGTGCTGCAGCATCATCGCGCCGGACCACATCTGGCCCACCGGGTTTGCCAGTCCCTTCCCTGCGATGTCCGGGGCAGATCCGTGCACCGGCTCAAAGAGGGATGGAAAATCACCGTCGGGATTCAGGTTCGCACTGGGAGCCACACCGATGGAACCGGTGACGGAACTGCCCAGGTCCGAGAGGATGTCGCCCAGAAGGTTCGAGGCGACAATTACGTCAAAAGTCCAGGGTTTGAGGACCAGGTGCGCAGCCAAGGCATCCACCAGTTCGCTGGTGAGCGTTACGTCAGGGTAGAGGCGGGTGGTTTCTTCCACCACTTCGTCCCAGAAGGGCATGGTGTGGATGATGCCGTTGCTCTTGGTGGCCGAGGTCAGGTGGCCCCTGCGGGAGGACGCGAGCGACGCGGCGTAGTGCGCGGCCCGCGACACTCCCAAGCGGGTGAAGATGGTTTCCTGGACAGCGGTTTCGTGCGGCAGTCCGCGGTACATGCGTCCACCGACCTCCGAGTATTCCCCTTCGTTGTTTTCACGCACGATGAGGATATCGATCGGTTCCTTGTTCGCCAGGGGCGACTTCACGCCGTCGAGCGTTTTTACCGGCCGCAGGTTGATGTACTGCTGGAATTCGCGGCGGATGGGGATCAACAACCCCCACAGCGATTCAGCATCGGAGACCTCCGGGGAGCCCACTGCACCCAGGAAAATGGCGTCATGCTGCGCCAACTGCTCCAGGCCGTCCACGGGCATCATGCGGCCGTGCTCCGCGTAGTAGTCAGATCCCCAGTCGAAGTGCGTGAACTTCAGATCGATGGAGTGGATCTCAGCGATCCGCTCAAGGGTCTGGATGGCCGCAGGGACCACTTCCTTGCCGATACCGTCGCCGGCGATGACCGCGATTTTGTGGGTAGTCATGATGCATTCCGTTCTGAGGTGCCCGTCAGCTGCTGCCAGCGGGTGGCGGGCTCCGCCAGTTTGATAATGGTGCTCTTGGGCTCGGTCATTTCGCGGACTGCGTGCTTGACGCCTTCACGGCCGACGCCGGACTTCTTGAACCCGCCAAACGGCATGGAATCGATCCGGACGTCGCTTGTCTCGTTGATGACCACCGCCCCCACGTGCAGCTTGTCGGCAATTGCCAGGGCCAGGTCGATGGACTCGGTGAAGACACCGGCCTGGAGCCCGTATTCGGAGGCGTTGGCCGCATGGATGGCGTCAGAGATCTGGATAAAGGGCATGATGCTGACCACCGGGCCAAACACTTCCTCGACGATGACGCGGGCGTCTGCCGGCACATCGGCGAGTACGGTTGGCTCGTAGAAAGCGCCGTGGCGCTGACCGCCCACACGGACAGTGGCGCCGGCCGCCTTGGCTTCCTCCACCCAGGCCTCCACCCGCCGGGCTTCCGCTTCGCTGATGAGCGGACCGATATCGGTGGTTCGGTCCATCTTCGCCCCGACGCGAAGTGCACGGGTCCCCGCGACGACCTTTTCAAGGACTTCCTCGAACAGCGAAATGTGAACGTAAACCCGCTGGACCGACAGGCAATTCTGGCCGGCCACACCGAATGCCCCGGCGACGATCGCCTCAGCAGCAGTTGCCGCTTCAGCGTCGGCGCAGACGATCGTAGCGTTGTTGCCGCCCAGTTCCGAAAGGATCTTCTTCGCTCCTGCGGCGGCAGCAATGCGATCGGCCGTCGCTGGCCCGCCGGTGAAGGAGATCAGGTCCACCTGGGGGTCGGTCACGATCGCTTCGGACACCCCGGGTCCCGACACGATCGCGGCAATGCGGCCTGTCGGAACGCCGGCCTCAAGCAACAGGTGAACGAAAGCCAGCCCGGTCAGCGGGGTGCGGCCTGAGGGTTTAAGTACGACGCCGTTGCCTCCGATAAGCGCCGGGCCCAGCTTGTGTGCCACGAGGTTCAGCGGATCGTTGAAAGGCGTAATAGCGGCGATAATGCCAACAGGCTTCCGGCTGTACCAGCCGATCTTGTTGGCTCCTGCCATGCTGTCCTCAAAGCCGAGAGTTTCCCCCACGAGTTCGCTCGACGCTGCCGCCGAAAGCCGCAACGTCTCGATGCACCGGCGTACTTCACGCTCAGCCTCGTTGATGGTCTTGCTGCTCTCGGCGGCAATGATCTCCGAAAACCGTACCGACTGCTCAGCCAGGAGCACTGCAGCCCGTTCCAAAGCCTCGCGGCGTTCCCGGAGAGGCCATTCATCGTCCAAGAGGTGGCGGTGAATGTGGGCAACCGCACGGCGGACATCCTGAGGGGTTGAAGAACACACAGTGCCCAACAGCACGCCGTCTTCAGGGTCACGTACTTCCAGGGTCCTGTCGGCGGTCTCCCAAAGGCCTTCGAGGAACGCGCCACCGGGAAGCGCCGCAACGCTTGCCCGTCTGTAGGCCGTTTCCCCAGCTGTTTTTAGGCGCGCTCCAGCGACGGTTGTTGATGAACTCATGGGAACCTTTACCTTGCCTGGCTAGCGGAATGTCTACTTGATACGGTCGATGATCTTCGCGGCTCCGCCAATGAACGGCAGGAACCATGGCGGGCCGAAGTGGCCGGGAACCGGCGGGTTCTTCAGGTCTTCCCACACGTTTGCCGACTTGTCGCCGGCCATGTAGTGGGCCATCCGCTTACCCATGTGGGCTGCCATTTGAACACCATGGCCGCTGTAGCACAGGGAGTAGAAGAGGCCGTCATGCTGGCCGGCATGGACCATCTGGTCCATGGAGAGGTCCACCAGACCGCCCCAGATGTAGTCCACCCTGGCTTTGGAGAGGTACGGGAAGAGTTCAGTCATGGCCTTGTGCAGGATTTCGGCGCTCTTGACGTCCGAATCCGGGCTGGACAAAGCGAATCGGGCCCGGCCACCAAACAGCAGCCTGTTGTCCGGCGTGATCCTGAAGTAGTACGTCAGCATCTTGCTGTCAGAGGCCTGGCGCCTGTTCGGCAGGATGCGGTTCACCACCTCTTCGGACAGAGGCTCCGTGCAGATGATGAAACTACCCACGGGGATCACGCGACGCTGCAGCCACGGGGTGACGTTGCCGGTGTAACCGCTGGTGGCTACCAGGACCTGCTTGGCCCGGGTAATTCCACGGGTGGTGTGCACATCGTGCACTGTCCCCGAGACCTTGTTCAGCTCGGTCACGGCGGCGTTCTCACAGATGGCTGCGCCGTTGTCGGCTGCCACCTTTGCCAGACCGTGCACGAACTTCCCTACGTGGAGACCCGCACCCAGCGGATCCATCATGGCACCCTGGTAGAAGTCCGTGCCGATTTCGCTGTGGATCTCTGACTTGGGGATGACCTTTACGTGGTGATCGACCAGGTTTGCGAGCAGCTCCTGGGACTTCAGGAAGCCGTCGTAGTGGGACTTGTGGAACGCGAGGGAGAGCTTGCCGAAACGCTTGAAGTCGCAGTCGATGCCGTTGTCGTGCACCAGCTTCTCGATGGTTTCGATGGCATCGTTGTATTCGCGGAACATCTCCACTGCACGGGGAGCCCCGTAGCGCTTGACTGCCGTGCTGAAGCCAATGGCCAAACCGGTCGTAGCCATTCCCCCGTTACGGCCCGAAGCACCCCAGCCAACAGTGTGGCGTTCGAAAACGGCTACAGTGGCGCCCTGCTTGGCGAATTCAAGGGCTGCTGACAGCCCGGTAAAACCGGCACCGATAATCGCAACATCAACGTTCTCCGGGACCGGAGTGCGGCGGTAATCGCCGGAAGGCTCTGCAGTATCGAGCCAGTAGGGAACAAGTTTCACGGTATGGCCTTTCGCCTTGAAGTCGGTTTAGAGACCGAGGTGCTTGTTGAGCTCGTCCAAGGACTTAACAGTATTGAGGTCGTAGCCCTCGCCAATAGGGTCATAGCCACGGTCCAGCATCCAGAGGTTACGGAAGCCCATGTCATGCATCGGGTGCATGTCGTACCGGGTGTGCGAGGAGACGTGCAGGAAGTCCTCCGGCTTGGCGTTCAGGGTATCGAGCATGTACTCAAAGGCCTGGTAGCGCGGCTTGTAAGCCTGTGCCTGTTCGGCCGTCAGCACGGCGTGGAAATCAGCACCCAGCTTCGGAATGCTGATATCCAGGAAACTGTCGTCCGCGTTGGACAACGCCACCAGCTGGTAGTTGTCGCCCATGAGCTTCAGCGGGGCCGGCACGTCCTCGTGGGCAACCCAACCGCGGACAGCGTCAGCGAACGCAGCGCCGGCACCTTCGATCGGTCCGATGCCCCAGCGCTTGCACACCCGGTCAAAGGAATCCTGCAGGATCGCCTCATACGGCTTGTAGTCGCCCAGGACTTCGTCGAAGCGGTAGCCACGGAACTGCTTTTTGAACGTAGGCCACTGCTCTTCGGAGATGCGTCCATCAAGCAGCCGCCGGGTGGTGGGATCGATGTCGAAGTTGATCAGTGTGCCGTAGACATCGAAGGAGATGTACTTCGGCCGGAAGTTGGTCTCTGCCATGGGGTTTCCGTTCTTTTCGGGAGATGGAAGGGGGCTGGCCCCGAGTATGTGGAGGTATCGAAAGAGGCGAACTGAACCGCGAAATCGTGCCTGGCGGGCTGGAAATTTCTAGCCCGATGATTCGACTCTAGGGCGCTAAATTGTAAATTGTCAACAGTTTCTGTAGGCGTAATTAGAACGGTTCTCATATAGGGAGTGCATGAAAAAAGTTTCTGTCAATTGTTGACAATCTACTGTTGAGGGGGTTGCATTGCATTAGATGACGGAGAGATCCGGATCACATTGCAACCTAGAACTTCTCCCTCCCCAGTGACCGACTCCCTCGAAGGGAAGCACCATGAAGATTCGTAACAAGGCCCAGACTGCAGCCGCAGGACTTGCCGTACTACTCGCCCTGAGCGCTTGCGGTGGAACCGCCAACAGCAGCGATTCGCCGGACAGCAGCAAGACCAACAACACCACGGACATCTCCGAGGGCGTGCAGCCTGACACAAAGGCTGTGAGCCTCCTGCCGGCATCCTATAAGGACAAGGGCGAACTGACAGTCGCGATGGACCTGCACTACCCGCCGACGACGTTCCTCGCCGAGGACAACTCGACCGCGATCGGCCTGAACCCGGACATCGCCCGCCTGGTAGCAAAGAAGCTCGGCCTGAAGCTGAAGTTCCAGGACACAAAGTTTGACACGATCGTCCCCGGCCTCGATGGCGGCCGCTACGACTTCACCGCCACCACCATGTCCAAGACCGATGAGCGGCTCAAGGTCCTGGACATGATCGACTACTTCAAGGCCGGCAACTCAGTGGCCGTGGCCGCGGGTAACCCCATGAAGCTCACCAACGAGACACTGTGCGGTAAGAACATTGCCGTTACCCAGGGCTCGACGGGCCAGCTCAAGCGCCTCCCGGCCCTTTCGGAGCAGACCTGCACCTCCAAGGGACAGCCCGCGATCAACGCCGTGACCCTGCCCAACGTCCAGGAGGCCCTGACACAGCTGGCATCCAAGCGCATCGATGGCATCCTCTATGACACAACCTCCCTCGCCTGGGCCGAGAAGCAGCAGCCCAAATCGTTCACCATCCTGACCCCTCAGATCAACGTTGGATCCAGCGACCTCACCGCTATCGGCGTCAAAAAGGGATCTGCACTGACTCCCGCCCTCCAGGCCGCCGTCCAGTCGGTCCTGAACAGCCCGGAATACAAGAAGTCCCTCTCCACCTGGGGCCTCGACTCCGGAGCCATCACGGATGCGAAACTCAACTAGGAGAGGTGCTCCCATGGTGCAAACCATCAGTAACGGAAGCAAACCGACAATGAACGGAATTGATCCGGCACTCAAGCCCCGCCTTCGCCGCAGAAGCACTTTTGAATACGTCGCCTGGGTGGTTTCCATCCTGTTTGGCGCAGGCATCCTCTTCTCGGTCTCCACCAACCCCAACTTCAAGTGGGACGTGGTGGCGAAGTACTTCACCCACGAATCCATCCTCCGCGGGCTGATGCTCACCATCTTCCTTACGGTGGCAAGCATGGTCCTGGGCACCCTCCTGGGCCTGGTCATTGCGATTATGAGGTCCTCGAGCATCAAGCCGATCGCGGCCACGGCAGGCGCGTTCATCACCCTGTTCCGCGGTACCCCGGTCCTGGTCCAGTTGATCTTCTGGTTCAACATCTCGGCCTTGTACCCGAACTTGACCATCGGGATCCCGTTTACCGACATCGGCACCGCAATCGACACGAATGCACTCATGGGTCCGATCACCGCAGCTTTGGTCGGCTTGACGTTGAATGAAGCCGCATACATGGCAGAAATCATCCGCGGAGGGTTCTCCTCGGTGGGCAAGGGCCAGATCGAAGCTGCGGACTCCCTGGGAATGAGCGCCGCTACGAAGATGCGCAAGATCATCATTCCCCAAGCCATGCCCTCCATCATTCCGGCCACCGGCAACCAGGTCATCGGGATGTTCAAGGAAACGTCCTTGGTCAGCGTCCTGGGTGTTGCGGAACTTCTCCAGAGCGCCCAGCTCATCTACGCACGTACCTACGAGACCATCCCGCTGCTGATCGTGGCGAGCCTGTGGTACCTCGTGATGACGCTGGTGCTCAGCTACCCGCAGTCCAAGCTCGAACAGAAATACTCCCATACCTCCGCGCGGGTCCCCCGCAAGTCCAGGAAGGTTGTATTGACCGCACCGGAAGGCATCGCACGATGAGCAACGACGGCACGATCCTCGCCCGCCGAATCCGTAAGTCCTTTGGGCACAAGACCGTTCTCCACGATATCGACCTCGACATCGCCAGCGGTGAAATCTGCTGCATCATTGGACCCAGCGGCTCCGGAAAGTCCACACTGCTGCGCTGCATCAACGGCCTGGAGACCGTGGACTCCGGAATCCTGAAAGTCAACGGTGACGATTTCGGGTACTACGAGACCGACAACGCCTACCACGCGCTGCCCCCCAAGAAGCTTGCCCAGCAACGTACACGGGTAGGCATGGTCTTCCAGCAGTTCAATCTGTTCCCGAACATGACCGCCCGCGAGAACGTCATGTCCGGCCCGGTGCTCGTCAAGGGTGCCGACAAGAAGGAATCCTCCAAGCGCGCCCAGGAACTGCTCACCAGCGTGGGCCTCGGCGCCTTCGGCGACCGCTACCCGGCCGAGCTTTCCGGCGGCCAGCAGCAGCGCGTTGCCATCGCCCGGTCTTTGGCCATGGATCCGGAAATCATCCTGTTCGACGAACCCACCAGCGCCCTCGACCCCGAAAAGGTAGGGGAAGTCCTCGGCGTCATGCAGGACCTCGCCAAGAAGGGCATGACCATGGTGGTAGTCACCCACGAAATGGGCTTCGCCCGCGAAGTGTCCGATTCCCTGATCTTCATGGATGAGGGCTACGTGGTGGAACGTGGAGATGCCCGGGAGATCCTGAAGAACCCCAAGGAAGCACGCACCCAGGCATTCCTGAAGCAGGTGCTGTAGTCGATGGATGGAAAACTGGCCGTCATCGGCCTGGGCAGCATTGGCAGCATGGCATTGTGGCAGGCCTCGCGACTGTCCGATTCCGTGGTCGGCTTCGAAGCACACGCCCCGGGCCATGGCAGAAGTGCCGTGGGTGGCGACACCCGGCTTTTCCGGATGCTTTACAGGGGAAGGCCGGACTACTACCCCATCCTGGAACGCTCACGGGATCTCTGGGCCGAGCTCGAAGCAGAAACGGGACAGGACATCCTCACCCGCTGTGGCGGACTCTCCATCGGCACTGCTGATGGACCGTACATTCCCAAACTGCTGGAAACTACCCGGATCAATGGGGCTGCCCACCAGATCCTCAGCCGCGAGGAGATGGCCGAACGCTACCCGCAGCACAATCTCCGGGCTGACGATGTCGCCGTTTACGATCCCTTCGGAGGCGCACTCCGCACGGACCGGGCAGTTACCGCGGCGGTTGCAGCGGCACAGGCCAACGGGGCAACGGTCCTTGGCAATACTCCGGTCAGCAGCATCACCGAAACCAACGACGGCGTTGTCGTCACCTCGGGCGAACAGTCCTGGACCTTCGAACGGGTAATCATCGCCTCCGGTGGATGGTCCCAACAGCTCATGCCCGATTACCTGAAGGCGCACTCGGAAACCCGCAGGATTTTCCTGAGCTGGTTCGTCGCCCGTGACGCAACCCAGTTCACCCCGGAAAAGTTCCCCATCTTCATCAGGATTTCCGGCGATCGCTCCATGTATGGGGCACCCGCGGTGGACAGCGTCACTGTGAAAGCCACCCTCGATGGCCGCGGGGCACCAACCCCCGCCGCAGACTCGGTGCCCAGGGAGCTGACCGAAGCGGAGATTGCGGAAACCACTGAGACGGTGACCGAATTCTTCCCCGGCCTGGTTCCCAGCATCGTCCGCTCAGATGCCTTCCCGGACCTGTTCACCTCGGACTCGCAGCCCCTCCTGGGTTTCTTTACTGAGTCAGGCAGGATCTACTCCGCCACCGGCTTCTCCGGCGCCGGCTTCAAGATGGCTTCCGGCTACGGCCAGATTGCTGCCAACGAAGCACTTGGCAAGGGTGGCTTTGACGGTCTGGACTTCGTCCGTCCACAGAGGTTCAAGAACTAGGCACAACACGATTCGCGGGCTAAAGGCCCGCGAATCGTGTATTGTTGACAATCTACACTTACTAAGAAAGTATGAAGCCATGGCAACACTTAGCCCCATCCTGAAGCAAGCCACTCCAGTGGTCGTGGACTATGCGTCCGGTAGTTGGATCCACGCCACAGACGGCAAGAAGTACCTGGATTTCACCACCGGAATCGGCGTCACCAGCACCGGACACTGCCACCCCGACGTGGTGGCCGCAGCCCGCGAGCAGGTGGGCAAGATTGTCCATGCCCAGTACACCACCGTGATGCACAAGCCCCTTTTGGAACTCACGGAACTCCTGGGCGGCGTCCTGCCCCAGGGCTTGGACAGCGTCTTCTACGCAACCTCCGGCTCCGAAGCAGTGGAGGCCTCCATCCGATTGGCCCGCATGGCAACGGGACGGCCCAACATCATCTCCTTCCAGGGTGGTTTCCACGGGCGCACCGTAGCGGCCGCCTCCTTGACCACCGCGGGAACCAAATTCCGCTCAGGGTTCTCCCCCATCATGGGCGGCGTGCATGTTGCCCCGTTCCCGCACTGGTACCGCTACGGCTGGGACGAAGCCACCGCCGTCGACTTTGCCTTGAAGGAACTCGACCACCTTCTGATGACCATCAGCGCCCCCAGCGATACCGCCGGCTTCATCATCGAACCGGTTCTGGGTGATGGCGGGTACATCCCCACCCCCGTCGCATTCCTCCAAGGCCTGCGTGAGCGCGCCGACAAGCACGGCATCGTCCTGATCCTGGACGAGGTCCAGGCTGGAGTCGGCCGCACCGGCAAGTTCTGGGGACACGATTGGGCCGGAATCAGCCCCGACGTCGTGATCACCGCCAAGGGACTAGCCAGTGGCTTCCCCATCTCCGCAATCGCCGCTTCCGCAGATTTGATGGGCAAGGCGTGGCCAGGTTCCCAGGGCGGAACCTATGGCGGAAACGCAGTCGCGGCAGCAGCCGGCGTCGCAACTTTGGGTGTGATCCGGCGGGAGAACCTCGTGGAGAACGCCTTGCTGCGCGGTGACGAACTGCGGGCAGGACTGGACAATCTGCAAACGGAATTCGCGGGAATCGGCAATGTGCGTGGCCGTGGCCTGATGCAGGGCGTCGAGTTCACCGCTGCCGACAACACCCCGGACGCGGCAACTGCCCTCGCCGTCCAACAGGCCGCCATCAAGGAAGAGCTCCTGCTCCTCACATGCGGTCCGCACGGCAACGTCATTCGCCTCATCCCCGCCCTGAATGTCAGCAGCGATGAAATTCAGCAAGGCCTGTCCAAGTTCACGCAAGCGCTCAAGACGGCCACCTCCTAGTCACCCCGATCATTACTCCCCCTGATCACCGAAAGAGCGACCATGACCACCTCCTTTGATCCCACCACCATCCCAACGGACCTGTTCATTGACGGAACATGGCAGAAGGCAGCCAGTGGTGCCACCTTCGCCGTTGAGAACCCTGCTACGAACGAAGTGATTGCCCACGTTGCCGACGGCGGTCCTGAAGACGCCGCCTTGGCCATCCAGGCAGCGGGTCGCGCTCAGGGGGAGTGGAGCAAATCCACCGCCCGCGAACGAAGTGACATTCTCCGACGCGCCTTTGATCTGGTGATCGCCAACACGGACAGGCTCGCAGCCATCATGACGGCGGAGATGGGCAAGCCACTGGCAGAGGCAAGGGGCGAGGTGGCCTACGGCGCCGAAATGCTCCGTTGGTTCTCGGAAGAAGCAGTCCGCATTGGCGGTGACAGTGCCTCCTCCGTTGATGGAAACACCCGTATCCTCATCACCAAGGAACCGGTGGGCCCTTCAGTCCTGGTCACTCCGTGGAACTTCCCGCTTGCCATGGGTGCCCGCAAGATCGCGCCCGCCGTCGCTGCAGGCTGCACCATGGTGTTCAAGCCTGCCGAGCTGACACCGTTGACGTCACTGGCCTTGGTGGCCCTGTTCAAGGAAGCCGGTCTTCCCGACGGCGTGCTGAACGTTGTGACAACCTCCACCGCCTCCACGGTGGTCCGGGCCTGGACTGACAGTGGCATCGCGCGCAAGATCAGCTTCACCGGTTCAACCGAAGTGGGCAAGGTCCTGCTGAAGCAGGCGGCCGACAACGTGATGCGCTCCTCCATGGAACTCGGCGGTAACGCCCCGTTCATCGTCCTGGCCGATGCAGACATCGAAAAGGCCGTGGACGGTGCCATGAAGGCCAAGATGCGGAACATGGGCGAGGCTTGCACGGCAGCAAACCGCTTCTTCGTCCACCGCTCGGTCGTAGAGGAATTTGGCGAGAAGTTCTCCAAAAAGATGTCAGAATTACAGGTAGGCGACGGCGCTGTTGCTGGCACCGACGTCGGGCCCCTCATTGAACAGAAGGGCCTGGAAAAGGTCGAAAGCCTCGTTGCGGATGCGGTCTCCAAGGGAGCACGTGTGCTCACCGGTGGAAGCCGTCCCGAAGGTCCCGGCTACTTCTACACCCCCACCGTCCTGGTGGACGTGCCCAAGGACGCCGCACTGATGAGCACGGAAATCTTCGGCCCGGTCGCAGCGATCACCGCGTTCGATAGTGAGGACGAAGTCCTCCGCCTGGCCAACGATACTGAGTGGGGCCTGGTGGGGTACGTGTTCACAGAGAGCATGGACAAGGCCCTGCGGTTCTCCGCGGAACTGGAAGTGGGAATGGTCGGCCTGAACACCGGCCTGGTTTCCAACCCCGCAGCACCGTTCGGCGGCGTCAAGCAATCCGGGCTCGGACGCGAGGGCGGAAAAATTGGAATCGACGAATTCCTGGAGTACAAGTACACAGCAATAGCGGTCTAACAGTTTCAAATTGCCGAAGCATGGAATGAGGGGATGTCAATGGCGGCACCAGAGGGAATGTTCGTATTGGAAGGCCGGCCCACGGCACAGCTGATCGCTGATCAGCTGCGTGAGCTTATTGTCCAAGGGGCCTTCAGCCCTGGACAGCAGGTCAACGAATCCGCCTTGGCCAGCCAGCTGAGCACTTCACGGGGTCCGCTCCGCGAGGCTCTCCAGCGGCTGTGCCAGGAGGGGATCCTGGTGAGCAAGCGCAACCGCGGCGTCTTCGTACTGGAACTTTCCACGCAGGATGTCAAGGAGATCTACGCCGTTCGTGAAGCCGTGGAACTGGCCGCGGCAAACACGCTATTGGACTCGGACTCGGAGCAGGTGGCAGACACCTGCCGCGAGCTCAAGGGCATCATTCGGAACATGGCCAAGCAGGTTGCGGCCTCGGACTGGCAGGCCATTGCCCGTCTCGACATGCAATTCCACACCGCCTTCGTTTCAGGCACTGGAAACACGCGGCTGATACGGATCTATGAGACTCTCGCAGCCGAATCCAGGATGTGTATTTTGAGCCTGGAGGTGGCATACCCCCGCATTGATGTTCTTGTGCAGGAGCACCAGCAGATCCTGGAGTTCCTTGAAGCCCGGGACCGCAGCGGACTTCAGCAGGCCATCAAACGCCATATGCAGAAGGCAGTGGAGGACCTCACCGCCAGCCCCGAAGCAACGGGAATTACTGCTTAGGAAAGTCTCCATACAGGAAGGGCCCGGTTCAATTGAACCGGGCCCTTCCTGCAGTTAGCTTGCCTGTGCAGCTACTTTGCTTGTGCAGTTAGTTCGTGGGAACGTCCGTGACAACCCACATCTTCCGCAGTGTCTCGTGGATGGTCCAGGTGCCCGTCCATCCTGCCGGAGTAACGAACAACGTTCCGGGACCGATGTCGAAGCTGGTTCCGTCTTCTTCAGTGATGGTCCCCTTGCCACTGAGGATCTGGCAGATCTCGTCGTAACCCGGGCGGGTGCTCTTGAAGACACCGGGCGTGACCTCCCAGATGCCTGTCTTGTGGTTGTCGCGGGCCCACAGACGGAACGAGACCTCAGTCTGGCCCGGCGTGCTGGTGGTTGCTTTGGGGATGTGCTCCCCCGGGTCCTGCGTTGTTGCGTCGCTCATGACAGTGGCCTTGATCATGGATTCTCCTTCTGGGACTGCGCCCTTTTGAACGTGCCTGCCGTCTTTGGAAAGCACAGTCTCCATCCTAGCAATTGTCAACAATCGACGATAGACTTGAGGAGAAAATATTCGCGGGACGCCTTGGCACCGATGCCAGCCCCGTCACCAAGGAGAACATTTCCCATGAAACTCATCTGGAAAAGCAGCCTGGAAAGTACCCCTGCCGCGTGCAGCGCGCAAAGCCGGAGGACATCGCTCTGGAACTCCCTGGAAGCTGGAGACGTAGTTTCGCTCAGCCTGCGCGGCTACGAATACCACAGGGGCACCGTGGACGACCGGACTGCGGACGGACAAACGATCTGGGTAATAGACCGCATCGGCGAACGGCGGCTTTTCCACATCGATGATGACTACGATCTGCTGGTCGCCTCCCAAGGCTGACAGCCCCCTCCGGACTCACAGCGCCCCGGACCCACAGCCCTCCGGACTGACAGCGCAAGGCAAGCAACAGCTACCAAGGCTCTAGCCCCGGCCGGCCGGCAAGAGTACGGTCGAGGTGACGATGTAGCAGGACAGCCGGGAGCCCGGGACAGGGACTGGCCGTCCTTGGTTCTTAGAGGAGCCTCACAGTGGCTGGATGGAATGCAGATACAGCAGCCGGACCTCTCGGCGCCGGGACTGTCACCTTGGTGGAAGGCACGTCCTTCTGCATCTCCCTGCCTAATGGGGACATTCACCCTGATCATCCCCACGGCATGTTTTTCCAGGACACACGGGTCCTGTCCTATTGGGTCCTCACCATCAACGGCCAGCCGCTTGAGCCACTGACCGCCCAGACAAAAGAGCCCTACAGGGCAGCCTTCGCCGGCCGCATCACACGGTCTGACGGATATGCGGATACGCCGCTCATCGTGGAGCGCTTACGGGAAGTAGGCGTGGGAATGGTGGAGCATGTCACCGTCAGCAACCATTCGATGGAACCCGTGGAATGTTTGGTCGAATTCGCAGTGGGCTCGGACTTCGCGGACGTTTTCGAAGTCAAGGAAGCACGGGTCCAGAGGCAGTGGGAGGAATCCCGCGAGTACCACCACAACACGCTGACCATCCGCTCCCGCTGGCAGGATGTCCGGAAGTCCGTCGTCGTAAGTTCCGATGTTGCCGAGGCGACCCGCGAGGGCCTCAGATACCGGACCACCATCCCTCCACGGGGGCATTGGAGCACCGTGGTCACCATTACTCCCGGAACCGAGGGAGGGGCGCCGGTGGCTCCTGTGGTGCGTCCCGCCGTCGGCGAGTTGTCCCGCAGCGATCTGCGTCGCCAGGAATGGGTGGCCAAAATTCCCGTGCTGCACATGGGCAACCACTCCATCGAGAGGACGCTGCGGCGCAGCTATGACGATCTTGGCGCCCTCCGCATTGAAGACCCCACACACCCGGACAGGGTGGTTGTGGCGGCCGGAGCGCCATGGTTCATGACGCTTTTCGGCCGCGACTCCCTCTGGGCTTCGGAGATGGCGATGCCCGTTGATCCGTCCCTCGCGCTGGGCACCCTGCAAACGCTTGCTGACCGGCAGGGCAAGGTGGTGGATCCCATCAGTGAGGAAGAGCCCGGGAAGATCCTGCATGAGGTCAGGCTGGATGTCTCCAGCGGCCTGTCGCTCGGCGGGAAATCCGTTTACTACGGCAGCATCGATGCCACTCCGCTGTTCGTGGTGTTACTGGGTTCGGTCAGCCGGTGGGGGTTCGCCAAAGACACCATTGCGGCCCTGCTGCCCAACGCGGACCGTGCCCTGGACTGGATCCGGGACTATGGCGACAGGGACGGCGATGGATTCGTCGAGTATCAGCGGCTCAATGACCGCGGACTGATCAACCAGGGCTGGAAGGACTCGTGGGACGGCATCAATTTTGCCGACGGGCGCCTCGCGGAGCCGCCTATCGCCCTCTGCGAAGTTCAGGCGTACGTGTATGACGCGTACATGGCACGGGCGTGGATAGCGTACGACGCCGGAGACGCACCTTTGGCGCGGGAACTCGCCGATCGGGCAGCGGAGCTAAAAGTCCGGTTCAACGAGCAATTCTGGATGCCGGACCGCGGCTATTACGCCATCGCCTTGGACGGCAGGAAACGGCAGGTTGACGCGTGCGCCTCCAACATGGGGCACTGCCTGTGGGTGGGGTTGGTGGACGAGGACAAGGCGCCGCTGGTGGCCGAACGGCTGATGTCTCCCGAAATGTTCAGCGGGTGGGGGGTGCGTACCCTCGGAACCGATATGGGCGCCTACAACCCGGCCAGTTACCACAACGGTTCGGTGTGGCCGCACGATAATGCCGTGATTGCCGCCGGCCTGATGCGCTACGGATTCGTGGAGGAGGCCCAGCGCATTTCGACAGCCCTGCTCGAGGCTGCCGATTACTCCGAGGGTCGCCTCCCGGAGCTGTTCTGTGGCTTCAGCAGGGAGCAATACAGCGAGCCCGTTCCGTATCCCACCGCGTGCTCACCACAAGCATGGGCAGCCACCTCGCCCATCCAACTGGTCACCAGCCTGATGAGATACGACACCCATGTGTCCCGTGGGGGGTTCTGGATGGATCCCCAGCTGCCGGCGTCCTACGGGGACCTGCATATCACCAATGCGCCCATGGGTGGAGGCCGGGTAACCATCGATATCGCGGATTCCGTTCCCACCGTGCAGGGGCTTCCGGAAGGGATGGTCTTCCATAAAGGACACCGGCCCTGGTTGACCGAACTTGTGCAGCAGGCCGGCCTCCGGAAGGAGGTCTGACAGTTATGAGGTTGTCAGCAAATCGGCTGCGGGACGGGCGGCTGTTTCGCCCACGATACCGGCGGCTTCGCGCATGATCCAGAGAGCTGGCGTGCCGTGCAGGGCGGGCATCACCTCACCCTTCGTGATGAGACGCGTGGCCCGTGGATCTCCCGCGACAGACCACCATCCGGTCTTGGGGCAGTGGTGCCCGGTGCGCGATGTTTCAACGAGCTCTGGAGTCGGGGTAGCGGGGCGTCGCTTCTTCATGGCAGGTCCTTCACGCAAGGGGCTTTTGGCGGATGCAAAGCCCGGTTTGAGGTAATGAATCCAGCGTAGCAATTGTCAACAATTGACGATAGTACCTAGCGAAGGGAATTTCGGGCGTGGCCCAGCGAACGGTTTCGGATCTCATCGTCGAACGCCTTCAAGCGTGGGGCGTGGACAGGGTGTTCGGATACAGCGGGGACGGCATCAACGGTTTCATGGGCGCGCTCCGTAGAGCTCAGGATGCGGTGGAATTCGTGCAGGCAAGGCACGAAGAAGCAGCCGCCTTCATGGCCGTAGGGCACGGAAAATACACTGGCGGCGTCGGGGTGGTGACTTCGACGCAAGGTCCGGGAGCTATCCACCTGCTCAACGGACTCTACGACGCCAAAATGGACGGCGTTCCAGTGGTGGCGATCATTGGCCAGCAAAGCACCACCGTCCTGGGCTCCGGGTACATGCAGGAAATCGACCTGTTGACAGTGTTCAAGGACGTTGCGGCACAATTTGCACAGCTCGCCAGTTCCCCGGAACAGGTCCCCATGCTCCTGGATCGCGCGTTCCGTACAGCGCTGGAGACGAAGTCCCCGTGCGTCGTGATCATCCCCCACGACATCCAGTCGGCCGAGGCACCCGAACTCGAACATGAGCACGGAATCGTTGTCACCGCCCCTGTATGGCACCCCGCACGGGTGATGCCGCGTGAGGAAGACCTGGATGCCGCCGTCGAGATCCTTTCCAAAGGTGAGCGAGTCGCGTTCCTGGTGGGTCAGGGAGCGCGGGGTGCCCGGACCGAGGCCCAAGCGCTGGCCGAAAAGCTGCGGGCCGGCATCACCACCAGCCTGCTGGGAAAGCCCTACGTCGACGAGACGCTGGCCTTCGCTTCCGGCACCATGGGCCACCTCGGCACTTCTGCCAGCACCTACGTCCTGAACAACTGCGACACACTGCTGATTATCGGCTCCAACGATCCCTGGACGGAGTTCTACCCGAAACCTGGAACTGCCAAAGCTGTCCAGATCGACATTGATGGCCGGAAGGTTGCCAACCGTTACCCCGTGGAGGTTGGAGTGGTGGGTGATGCGGCCGCGTCGCTGGCCGAACTCACCCGGCGGCTCGATCAGCAGCCCAACCAGCCGGAAAGCGCACGTTCCCAGTGGCGTTCCGACGTCGAAAGCCAGGTCCGCGCCTGGCGTCATCTTTCAGAGGAACGCGCCAACATCCCCGCAGATCCCGTGAACCCGGAACTCGTGGTCCGCGAACTCAACGGCAGGCTTCCGGACAACGCACAGTTGAGCATCGACGTCGGCAGTTGCGTTTACTGGTACGCCCGCCAACTGACCCTTCCGCCCGGCGTCCCGGCCCATCTGAGCGGCACGCTCGCCAGCATGGGCTGCGCGATTCCCTATGGCCTGGCTGCCAAGCTTGCTTACCCGGACCGGCCCCTGGTGGCTCTTGCAGGCGATGGCGGGATGCAGATGCTGGGCATTGCGGAGCTGATCACCGTGGCGCATCGGTGGCGCAACTGGGCCGATCCCCGGTTCGTGGTGTGCGTTTTCAACAACCGCGACCTTGCCGAGGTCTCCTGGGAGCAGCGCGAAAACGAGGCCGAACCGCGGTTCAATGCCAGCCAGGAGATCCCGGACTTTCCTTATGCCGCCTATGCGGAGCTGCTGGGCCTGGCCGGAATACGCGTGGAGGACCCGGCCAAGCTCGGCGACGCGTGGGATTACGCTTTCTCGCTGGACCGCCCTGCAGTCCTGGAGGTCCTGACAGACCCGGACATCCCACTGCTTCCGCCCTTCCCTGCCGGAGAAAGGAAGCTGGAAGACATGCGGTCCGCGCTGGCCGATGAAGGCGGCGACGGCGAGCGCGCCCGGAAGCTGCTGGATAGCTATGCGGAGGCCGAGTCCCGTCTCCGGGACCCGGCCTGAACGTAGCCTAGAGGTTCTCCACCAAAGAAACGTCGCGCACGGCTCCCTTGTCCGCCGAGAGCGCCATGGCGGCGTAGGCACGGAGCGCGGGAGACACGTGGCGTTCGCGGTCCTTCGGCTTGTACCCCCCGTTGACTTCCAGTTTTTCGCGGCGTTCGGCGAGGATCTCGTCGGAAACCTGCAACTGGAGGGAGCGCTGGGTGATATCGATGCTGATGATGTCGCCGTTCTCCACCAAGGCAATCGCGCCACCCGAGGCAGCTTCCGGGGAGATGTGCCCGATCGAGAGGCCTGAGGTACCGCCGGAGAAACGGCCGTCCGTGATAAGCGCGCACTTCTTGCCCAGGCCGCGGCCCTTGAGGAACGAGGTGGGGTAGAGCATTTCCTGCATGCCTGGTCCACCTCGGGGGCCTTCGTAGCGGATGACCACCACGTCGCCTTCCTTGATGGTCTTGTTCAGGATCTTCTCCACGGCTTCGTCCTGTGACTCGCACACAACAGCGGGTCCTTCGAAGATCCAGATGGACTCGTCCACGCCGGCCGTCTTCACAACCGCACCGTCCACGGCGACGTTGCCCCGCAGCACAGCCAGGCCGCCGTCCTTGGAGTAGGCGTGCTCCACGGAGCGGATGCAGCCACCCTCCGCGTCGGTGTCCAGGGAGGTCCACTCGTTCGACTGCGAGAACGCAGTGGAGGAGCGGACGCCACCGGGAGCCGCGTGCCACAGCGCCTCGGCTTCTTCGGTGGCCTTGCCGCCGCGGATGTCCCAGTCGTCCAGCCACCCGTCCAAATCGTTGGAGTGCACGGAGTGGACGTTCTTGTGCAGGAGGCCGCCGCGGTTCAGTTCACCCAGCAGGGCGGGGATGCCACCGGCGCGGTGCACGTCTTCCATGTAATAGGTCTTGTCTCCGGCCACGTTCGGGGCCACCTTGGCCAGGCAGGGCACCTGACGGGACTTGGCGTCCATTTCGGCCAGGCCGTAATCCACGCCCGCTTCCTGGGCCGCGGCGAGCAGGTGCAGGATCGTGTTGGTGGAGCCGCCCATGGAAATATCCAGGGCCATGGCGTTGTCAAAAGCCTCGGCAGTGGCGATGTTGCGAGGCAGGACCGAGTCGTCGTCGCCGTCGTAATAGCGCTTCACGAGTTCGACGATCGTGGCGCCCGCCTTCTCGTACAGCGCCTTGCGGGCGGTGTGGGTCGCAAGCACGGAGCCGTTGCCGGGCAGGGCCAGGCCAATGGCCTCGGCGAGGCAGTTCATGGAGTTGGCGGTGAACATGCCCGAGCAGGAACCGCATGTCGGGCAGGCGTTCTCTTCGATGAGGTTGATGTCTTCATCGGAGATGGACTCGTCCACGGCGTCGGCAATTGCGTTCACCAGGTCCAGGGAGCGCACGGACCCGTCTGTCAGGGTCACGCGGCCGGCCTCCATGGGACCGCCGGAAACGAATACAACAGGGATGTTCAGGCGCAGGGCCGCCATGAGCATACCGGGGGTGATCTTGTCGCAGTTGGAGATACAGACCAATGCGTCGGCGCAGTGGGCGTTGACCATGTACTCAACGGAGTCCGCGATCAGGTCGCGGGACGGCAAGGAGTAGAGCATGCCCGAGTGGCCCATGGCGATGCCGTCGTCCACTGCGATGGTGTTGAATTCGCGCGGCACTGCACCGGCGGCGAGGATCGCATCGGAGACGATCCGGCCCACGGGAGCAAGGTGGGTGTGGCCGGGTACGAACTCGGTGAAACTGTTGGCGACAGCGATGATCGGCTTACCGATGTCCGTGTTGGCGACGCCGGAGGCGCGCAGCAGTGCGCGGGCGCCGGCCATGTTGCGGCCGTGGGTGACTGTTCTAGAGCGAAGTGCAGGCATGTATACCATCCTGCTGGTGTTCCGCGTCGCGTGGAAGACGGCCCTGCTACTAGTAGTGAAAGTAACAGAGTAATAGTGTTGACTCCGTGAACGATGAGAGACGCAAAGAACTGGGACTATTCCTCAGGACCCGCCGTACCCAGGCCCTGCGTTCCGACTACGGTCTTCCTCCAGTAGGGCGCAGCCGGGAGCGGGGCCTCCGTCGGGAAGAGATCGCGTTCCTGTCCGGAGTCAGCGTCACCTGGTACACCTGGCTTGAGCAAGGCCGGGATATCAGCCCTTCCCGGCAGGTGCTCGAAGCCGTAGCCCGCACGCTGCATCTATCCGACACCGGGCTCAGCTACGTCCTGTCGTTAGGCGGATATTCGTCCGCCATGCCAAAGGGGCCCGTTGCAGCTGATGCTCCCCCACACGTGCAACGGCTGCTCGACGCCTTGGACCCCAACCCGGCCTACGCACTCTCGCCGGACTGGGGCGTCGCAGGCTGGAACCAGGCCTACCAAGCCCTGTACCCGAACATCGCGACCTTCGACGCCTCGGACAGGAACCTGTTATGGCTGGTGTTCACCGATCCTTATGTCCGTGACCTGCTCCCGGATTGGGACGTCACCAGCAAGCGGTTCCTTGCCGAGTTCAGGGCCGAAACGGGTCAGAGACTTGGCGATCCCGATGTTGAGTTCCAGGTTGAACGGCTCAAGCAAGCCAGCCCGGAGTTCCAGGAAAGCTGGGACCGCTACGACATCCTGGGCTTCGAGTCCCGGGAACGGCTTTTCCATCACCCCGCGGTGGGCGTGCTGCAGCTGGAGCACCACCAGGTCTCGCCGTCGGACAGGCCCGATCTCCACATTGTGGTCTACACACCGGCGCCCGGGAGCGACGCAGCCGAGCAGATGCAGCGGCTGATGGGCAGTAGCTAACGCCCTGGCCAGGCAGTTTCATCCGGAGTAGCCAGCGTGAGCACAGCCTCCTCCACGGTCTCATGGTCCTCAAGCTCACGCTCGATCCGGCGCAAGGCAACTGCTACTTGGTGTTCCGGGTGGTCACCCTGGAGGTCGACGGCGGCCACGACGTACAGTTTGCGCGGACCGACGAACTCCACATGGAGGTAGGTGAGCCGGGCAATGTCCCTATGTTCGAGCACACGGCGGGCGATGGAACGTTCAATGTCCGGCGTGACGCCCTGGCCTACCAGGAAGCGCCGGTTCCGGTCGATCAGCACCACGGCAACAACCGCCAGCAGAACACCGACGATGATCGAGCCGACGGCGTCCAGCACGGCCGAACCCGTGACTTGGTGCAGGAACACACCGGCAAACGCGACCACCAGGCCGATCAGTGCAGCAGCATCCTCTGCGAATACGGCCCGCAAGGTGGGATCCGAGCTGATAAGGACCTGCTTCAGGGTGTTCCGTTCCAGCTGTTGCGCCATCTTCCTGGTCTGGCGGAAGGCCTGGACAAACGAAACTCCTTCCAGGACAAAGGCCACGGCCAGGACCACGTACGCCACCAGGAAGTCCGAGGCGGGCTCCGGCGTGATGATCTGCTGGATGCCGTGCATTATGGACACCACTGCGCCCGCGGTGAACAGCCCGAAAGCGGCAAACATGGACCAGACGTATGCTTCCCTGCCATAACCCATGGGATGGCTGTCATCCCGAGGGCGCCGGGAGCGTCGTTCCGCCACGAAGAGGAATACCTGGTTACCGGTGTCCGCCCAGGAATGCGCGGCTTCGGCGGTCATGGAAGCAGATCCGGTGATGACGGCAGCCACCGATTTGGCCGCCGCAACGAGGGCGTTAGCCGCAAAGGCAATGGCAACGGTCAACAGCGTGGAGCTGGGCTTATCACGCTTCTCGGATGCCGCCATGGAGATACCGTACCCAACCGGAGGCCCGTCAAGCAGCAGTGGAGGTCGGGATAGCAGCGCAACTCCCTGCGTAACAAGTTGCCCCACTCTGTGAGCCATGCCATATTCATTCCATGATCAGCCTGTTGGACAGCTGGACTGCTGGACAAACCAAAGTCGTAAGGGTCGGTGCCGCCGAGGCAGTGCTTGCCACCCTGAGGGCTGCCATTGAAGACGGCAGCCTTCCAGTAGGTTCGCGCCTGGATTCGGAAGCCACGTTGGCGCAGCAGTTCGGCGTCAGCAGGACCATGGTGCGCGAGGCCCTGAAGTCTTCAAACGCCTTGGGCCTGACCGTAACCCGGACGGGCAAGGGCACTTTCGTCATCGCCGACAAAGTTGGCCAGGACCTGAAACTGGGCAAATACTCGGCGCGCGAACTCCTGCAGGCACGGCCTCACATTGAAGTGCCGGCCGCCAGCTTGGCCGCGGAACACCGCAGCCAGCAGGATGTGGAATCACTCCGGGAAATCCTGCGGGCCATGGATGAAGAAGATGATCTGGAACAGTGGGTCATCCTCAACTCCGAGTTCCACGCGATCATCGCCCGCAGCAGTGGCAATGGCGTCTTCGCGTCGATGCTTTCAGACATCGAGGAGGCCATGGCCAACCAGTCCAGCACCTTGAACCAGGTTGTGGACCGGAGGAAGGAATCCGGACTCGAGCACGCGGCCATTTTTGAAGCCATCGAAAATGGCTCGGCTCAAGATGCCGGGATCGCCATGATGCGGCACCTTCATGGCGTAGAAGGATCGCTTGGGGCTGTCCTACCGGTCTCGGCGCCCTAAAGCCCTGGATCGAACAACGCAGCCCACCACACCATTCGGACGGGTTCAACGACGAATCCGCCCCGTCTCATTGCGCCCCGCGGGGTGCCTGACCATAGGAAATGATGACAAAAAAGTCGACCGCTTGGACACGGCCATGACAACGACTTCCATCAAAGCCCCCACCCGAACCACGAGCCAGACCCGAACCCAACTCACCAGAAGCCAAATCCTCAACTACCTTGCTCGCAATGGCGCAAGCAAAGTATCAGATATCACCCACGGCGTCACAGCCTGCAAAGATACCGTCAAGGCCCGCCTCTCCGAACTGGAGGAAGAAGGATCCATCCGGGCAAACGTTCCCGCCGATATCCGCGGAAGAACCACGCCCTACTACTCGCTCACCACAGCTGACCTTCCGCCGGAGCCACCGAAAACAATCATCACTGTGCACATCAAGCACGCTGCTGACGGCCGGCTGACGTTGGCATTCGACGACTACCCGGGGCTCACAACTACAGCCCGGAGCTTCGTCGACATACCGGCGGCTGCCCGCAACGCCGCGTCCCGTTACACCGGCCACCCCGAGGCCAGCTTCGCAGTCCACATCCGCTTTTGAAACAACGACGGCGGTACGCGCCATAGGTGCGTACCGCCGTCGTTCTTCTGCACCCCGGATTTTTTGACCCAGGCCCGTCAACCCCCCGGCATTTCCTCAACCCCCAGTGCGATGGATCGTGAATGCGGTGAGGAAGCCTACGGCTGCAGTCAACCCGGTCAGGTTGTGGTGTTCTTCGAAGGCCTCAGGAATCATCGTGTCCGCGAGCATGGCCAGTATGCCGCCTGCGGCAATGGCGGTAATGAAGGCGATAAGGGCCTCGGGTGCATTTTCCAGGGCCGTGTATCCCAGCAGGGAGGCAAGCCCACTGAAGACGGCTATCCCGGTCCACGTTCCAAAAACGTAGGCCCGGCTGCGTCCCGCCTTCTTCATCCCCGCTGTGCTGGACAGCCCCTCAGGCACATTGGAAATGAAAACTGCAGCGAGCATGGCAGGACTGACGGTGCCTGAAGCGAGAAGCCCAAGCCCGAGGACCACCGATTCGGGCACGCCATCGATGAGTGCACCCACCGCGATGGCTGTGCCGCTGCCGGGCGACTCCTTCTCGGAGGGCTGCCGTCCGCCGGAACGCTTCCGGTGCTTGGCGCCTGCCCGGTTCAGGAGAACGTTCGAACCGACAAAGATCACAGCCCCCGCAAGGAATCCGCCGATCGTCGGCAACAGGCCACCGCCCTCCACCGCTTCGTCGACGAGCTCGAATGCGAGTGCCGAGATCAGCACGCCTGCGCCGAAGGCCATGATGGTTGATACGACTTTTGGCGGGACTTTCCATAGCCAGGCAATTCCGGATCCAAGGACCAACGCCCCCCCGGCAACGGTTCCCCACATCAGCGCCTGCAGCCACATCGGCATGATTCCTTGCCCTTCCACGCAACCGGCTCGAACCTGCATGGTAAGCACACTTACTACTAATCCGCACAACCCATGGCGTTGCTCCGCGGGAGAGCGCAATATGGGGGAATGAACGCGCCCAGCGCCGACGGTCGTGGCGGGAATGGAAGTCCGGCGCCGGGTCCCACCGGATCCGGGAACCGCCTGCACCCGTGGAGCCGCTATGTGGCGATGGGCGATTCCTTTACCGAGGGGGTGGGCGATCCGGAGCCCGGCAGCCCCGGCGGACTCAGGGGCTGGGCTGACAGGGTCGCGGAAGAACTGAGCGCCGGCCACGAGGACTTCGCGTACGCCAACCTTGCAGTGCGCGGACGGCTGCTCCACCAGATCCTGGAGGAGCAGGTGGCCCCGGCCCTAGAGCTGCAGCCGGATCTCATTACGCTCAACGCCGGTGGAAATGACCTGCTGTTCCATAGGAGCGATCCCGACAAACTCGCCCTCGAACTTGATTCAGGTGTGACAGTCCTGGCGGCCACCGGCGCAACAATCCTGCTGTTCGCCGGCCCCGACTGGGGTGCAACCCCGGTACTCGGACACACCCGTGGCAAGGTAGCCATCTTCAACGAAAACATGCGCATCATCGCGGCCCGCCACGACGCCGTGATCGCCGACCTCTGGGCGTTGCGTCAGCTCACCAACCCGCAAATGTGGGATCCGGATCGGCTGCATTTCTCCCCGCTAGGCCAGCACACCATCGCCTCGATGGTGCTGGATACGCTCAATGTCCCGCACACTTTGGAGCCGATGGTTCCCAAGGCCCTGCCTCCACGTACGTGGCGGGAGGCGAGGGCGGACGACATCGTCTGGGCACGGGAACACCTGGTTCCCTGGGTTCTTCAACGCCTCACGCAAAGGCTCGCCGACGACAACCGACACCCCAAGCGGCCGGATCCCGGGCCCGTTTTTGGCGCCGGGATGCCGCCGGGGACGTACGTGGGAACGGATCCGCACAACGTGCACAGTGAGCGGGAACCCTGAAGAAACTAGCCCGTCGGCTGGGCCTCAGCTTGCGCGCGAATGCTCCAGGCGGACCAATCCAGGGGGTGAACCGAGGGACGTCCGAGCAAATATCCTTGGGCGGCAGTCACCTTTAATGCCGTGACTTCCTTGAGTTCGGCCGGAGTTTCGATGCCCTCCGCGACCACCGCAGCTCCAACTTCCCGGGCGAGCTCCACCACTGCCCTGGCCCGGATCCGTTGTCCCTCGCTGCCTTCGATGCCTTCAATGAGATGGCGGTCGAGTTTAATGATGTCCGGGCTCAGCTCGCTCAACAGGTCCATGGAAACGAAACCGGCCCCGGAAGCGCTGACAGCAACACGCAAGCCGAGCGAGCGCAACTGGCCGAGTCCGTCGTCGCGCGTTTGGCCTTCCAAGGCTTCCAGGCTGCCGGTTAGTTCAACGATGATCCGGTCCGGGGCCAGCGAGGCAGCAGCAAGCAGGTTCCGCACCCTCGGGTCACGGGACGTCGCCGGAGTGAGGTTCAAGGCAACATACATGTCGTGGGGGACGTCCTTGGCCGCAGTCAGCGCGCAGTGAAGGGCTGCGATCTCCAATTCAGTCCCCAGGCCTGCTTCCGCAGCCTCGCGGAACCAGACATCCGCGCCCGCGCCGTCCGCACCGACGAACCGGGTCAACGCTTCGACGCCCACTACGTTTCCGTCAGGCAGCGCGTGGACCGGCTGGAAGGCCGTCAACAAAAGCTTGTCCGCAAGTATTGTCTGGATGTCTTCCCGAACCTCCTGGCTGACGGGAACGGTCACCGTGCGCGCTGCATCGGAGGACTCAAGGTGGACACTGGAAACTTCCTGCAGAACCGGAACCGCCGGCTCTGAGGCCGACGCCTTCCGGGTTTCCAGCAGGTGCTCCAGCAAGGCGCCCTCGGGATCGTCCGGACGAGCCTCAATGAGCTGGCGAAGTTTGTTCCTGGCCTCTTCACTCTTCGGATCAGAATCAGTGAGGATGGCATCGATGATGTCCAACACCTGTTCGCGCATGGTCATGTCCTGGGCAAAGGTGGACGCGTCGACGTCCTCCGCTGATGCGTGATCGGCACCGGCGCCCGGTGGAAAAGAGCCCGCTTCTTGAGCCATTGAATATTCCTTTATGAGTATCCCCCGCTGGCTAAGCCAGACATGACCTGACCCGGAAAAGCATGGGCCTTGCCACGAATCTTACAGAGAAGTGCCGCGTTCCAGCTATGGGCCTCGGCCAGTATGGGAAAACCGTGTCGTCCGGCAGCCAGCACTGGGATGCTGGAGGTGTGATGTCGACTTCCACGGAATCCCGGACCGCGCTCACCTGGAAGCTTTTGCCAGCGGGCCTGCTATCCCTGTCCGGGGTGCCGCTTTTCGCCCTGGGCAATGATTTTCTCGGCTACGCACTCGTGACGGCCAGCATTGTCACGGCTGTCTTTATCGACCCCCGCTTGATGCGGCACCTGGCATTGATAGCAGCCGGAATGGTCACCATCAGTCTTGTGCCCCTGAACGCAGATCTCAGCATCGAACACATGGCACTCATGGGTGGCGCCTTGGCTTTGGCCGTGCTGGTTCCGTGGCTTGTATCCCGCTACCTGTACGACGAAAGGATCATCAAATTTCCGGTCAATACTGGCCGTCCATGGCCGCTCGCCGCGAAGCTATACCTGGCGGGCGTCGTAGCGCTTGGATACTTCATCCTCCCGGCATACCTGATCCGGACAGGCGTCTACCACAATTGGCCGGACGCCTCCGATCCCAGCATCTTCTGGCGCCTTTTCCTCGGAGTGAACTCCGTGGGCATTTGGGACGAACTGTTCTTCATCTGCACCACTTTCACGCTGTTGCGCCAACACTTCCCCGACTGGTTGGCCAACCTCCTGCAAGCCGTGGTCTTCTCATCCTTCCTGTGGGAGATCGGCTACCAAGCCTGGGGTCCCCTGCTGACCTTCCCGTTCGCGCTGCTGCAGGGATATACGTTCAAGCTGACGAAGTCCTTTACCTACGTTGTGTCAGTTCATCTGCTCTTCGATTTCGTCCTGTTCCTGGCCTTGGTCCATGCGCACAACCGCGACTGGTTGCCCATCTTCCTGTACTGAGACCTCTTGTTACCGCGAGTTGAACCATGACGCGGAGCGAACTGAACGGAGCGCTATCGCCACGGAACTCCGGTGCAGTCCGCCGAACGTGAGCCGAGAGATCCGCCAGCTACGTGAGAAACCCCCGGACACCGCATTGAACAAGCAGTCCCCGGCGCCGTCCTGCAGGAACTTCCGTGGCCCGGTTAGGAGCCCGCGCGCGTGTCGAAAGCGGCGGCTGATTCCCGGAACAGGCGTGCCACCGTGTCCAAGGGCAGGCTCGTTGGTCTCCGACGCTCATACCGCCGGAGGGCAATGTGCCTGGTCCCCAGGCCAGGTACGTCCAGGACGTCCACATGATCCTGGAGCACGCCGGTGAGGGCCAGAGTGGGTACGATCGCAACCCCCTCGCCGGCGGCAACGAGTGCCAGGGCGGTGAGCGTGTCCTGGTACTGATGTACCGTGTCCACGCGGGCTCCGGTGGAGTGGCGGAGGCGCCCCAGAACAGCAATGTTGGCAGCCGTCGGTTCCACCCCCAACCAGGGAAGGTGCAAGCGGCTGAGGTCGATGTTGTCCGCGGCCAGCAGTGATCCGGCGGGCACCACCAACTTCCAAGGTTCATCCAGCAAGGGCTCCTCAACCATGCCGGCGGCAAGTGGATGCTGCACAGCAGCTGTCGAATCCTGTTCAACCACCACGGCATCGAGCTGTCGCTGGCGGAAGAGGCGCATCAGAGCCGGGAAGCTGTCCTCCACAATCTGGATCTGCAGCTCGGGGTACTGGCTGCGCCATTCGGGCAGCCGTGGAATCACCACTGTCCGCATGAAACTGGTGAATCCGCCAACCCGGACCACCCCGGCGATTTGGGCTTCGCCTTGCATCCGGGCACGTGCAACGTTGAGTGCTCGCTCTATCTCTTCCCCCGCCTCAGCCACCGCCAATCCAGCGGGCGTCAGGACAGAACCTTTGGGAGTCCGTATGACCAGAGCCTGGCCCGCCTCGCTCTCCAGTTTGTTGAGCTGTTGTGACACCGCCGAGGGAGTAATACGCAACTCGTCCGCCGCGGCCAGGACACCTCCTGTGCGTGCAACGGCAAGGAGAACCAGCAATCTCCGTGGGTCCATCTCCATGTTAAGAAATCCTAAATACGGGATTCAGAGGAATGCAATTGAACTAAATGAGAATCTGCACCAATATCTATCTCAGAGCTGCTGTTCGTGGATCCCGTAAAGGTCAGACCCAAGACAGCCCTACTCCTGAAAACACCTGTAACCGGCTGGCCTGCCGGGCGCTTCGTCCTGAAAGGAATCCAATGGAACTGCTGTGGGAAATGACCGGCTGGGCTGGCGCTGTGGCGATGCTCGGTTCTTACATGTCTGTCTCCATGGGTTGGTTGAAGCCGGGTGTCAGTTTCCAGACCGTGAACCTGTTTGGTTCTTGCGCCTTCATCGTCAACGGCACAATGCACGCTGCCTGGCCGTCGGTGGCCACCAACGTGGCGTGGTTCCTCATCTCCGCAGTAGCACTGATTCGCCTCCGCGCCACGCGACGGCCTGTCCATGTGGAAGTCCAGGAGCAAAGGCCCCAGAACAACCCAGGCACCGGCGCCCACCTGATCATCCCGGTTCCCCAAACGGTGGCCAACTGCCCCTAGGGCTGTTTTCTAAATCCCTGCTCCTTAGCCGCGATGCTCCTGCGACACAGGAGGGACGGGGTTCCACGCGCTGATCGTGCGTTCACTCAGCCCGGTTAGCCGGGCGTTCTCGCTTCGGTTTCGCAAGACAGCAGATGGCCGAGGACGACGTCGCCCCTTTTTGGGCAAGGTGCCGTCCCAGCTCGACGTTGTGTAAATCGGCGTTCATTTCGTGAACGACGGTGAATCATTCACGCTCACTAGCGGAAACTAAGGCACGGGAACCCGCCCCAAACGGCGTAACTGCGGGACCCGGTAACCGTTCGACGGCGTCGTTTGTCGTCGCCGCGGCATCGGAGCTACCACGAGGCATCACCAGCTGCGGTCGGCCGCCTGTTCCGGGGACGGCTTCCTAAATCGGCGGTACGATGCCCGATTACTTAGGCGTGCAATGGCGTATGGCCCACGGCAAGATCCAATGGGCGCCACCTGCGTCCTTCTGCTGCTGCGGATGTCTGGTGGTCCGACGAAGATCCGCGCCTTGCCCATTAGTTCGTCGTCCGCGAACAGGCCGACCTTTCCTCATTCCCGTCGACGCAAGAGAGGCCGACCAGTCGTAGCCTGGTCGGCCTCCGTTAAAGGGAGACAGTCGCGGTCCCCTTTATCCAGATAACTCCCATGAGCTTCAGGAAAACCGAGCATCAATGCCTGAGGCTCCATCGAGTCGGACATGTTCCCAAGGCGCGCTCCGAGTTGAACAATGACGCAGAGCGCACCAAAACGGAGCGCCTAAAAACTCGTTTTCGGTACGCCTAACTTTCGGCTATCCTCAAAAGAGAATTCCGCGATGATGAGGATGAACCGATGACCGCCCCCAGCCTGCTAAGACGACCTGCACCGGCGAAAGTCTGGTCGCGGCTGCTCCTGCTTGGCCCTGCTTTCGTGGCGGCGATCGCCTACGTCGATCCCGGCAATGTGGCCGCAAACCTGACGGCCGGAGCCAACTACGGATATTTGCTGGTATGGGTGCTGGTTGCAGCCAACGCCATGGCAGTCCTTGTACAGTACCAATCAGCGAAGCTCGGCCTGGCAACCGGCCTGAGCCTTCCGGAGATTCTCGGCAAGCGGCTTGGCACCAAGCGTCGGCGCCTTTACTGGGCGCAGGCCGAGATCGTTGCCGGTGCCACGGACATGGCCGAGGTGATTGGCGGTGCGGTTGCGCTCAATCTCTTGTTCGGGCTACCGCTGCTGGCCGGTGGTCTCATCGTGGGTGTCGCATCGATGATGCTGTTGGCGTTGCAGTCCCAGCGGGGCCAACGCTCCTTTGAGTACGCGATCCTGGTGTTGCTGGGAATCATTGCCGTCGGGTTTGTGTCCGGCTTGTTCGTCAACCCTCCGGACGCGGGAAGTGCACTGGGCGGCTTGCTGCCACGCTTTGAGGGCACGGATACGGTCCTGTTGGCAGCCAGCATGCTTGGTGCCACCGTGATGCCGCACGCGATTTACCTGCACTCGGCCTTGGCGCGGGACCGCCACGGCTTTTCTGAAGACCCGGCTGTACGGACGCGGCTGATCCGCGCAACCCGCGTTGATGTTGTGGGCGCTCTTTTGCTCGCCGGTGTGGTGAACATTTCGATGCTCCTACTGGCTGCCACCAGCCTCCGGGGAATCGAGGGAACGGATACGATTGCCGGCGCCCACGCGGCCGTGACGTCGGCACTTGGTCCGGCTATCGGCGTCGTCTTCGCAATTGGCTTGCTCGCCTCCGGCCTCGCGTCGACGTCGGTAGGCTGCTATGCGGGTGCAACCATCATGGGCGGCCTCTTGAAGGTGCGCATCCCGCTGCTGACCCGCCGCGTGATCACCCTCATTCCGGCATTGATCGTTCTGGGTGCCGGCGTTGAGCCCACCCTGGCGTTGGTGCTGAGCCAGGTCCTGCTGAGCTTTGGTATTCCCTTCGCGCTGATCCCGCTCATCAGGCTCACTGGTAAGCGCGAGGTCATGGGCATCCATACTGACAGCACGGCGTTGAAGATCGCGGGCTGGACGAGTGCCACCTTGATCGTGGGGCTGAACATAGTGCTCATTACGTTGACTGTTAGCGGCAATTCCTAAGGCACTAATCCGCCCCCTACCTCGCAGAAAGCTCCCTGGCCAAGTCATCCAGGAAGCGCCTCACCGTTTCACGCTCCTCAGGAGTCAGGCGGGCGGCGGCCAGAAAACGCCTGGCTTGCTGGCGCCCTACGGTCCGCATGGCCGTCTCGTGGGTTTCAGGGGTGATCGCGATCGCAAGGGCCCTCCTGTCCGTGGGGTGCGCTTGTCTTTCGATGTGCCCCGCGCGTTCCAGCCGGTCGAGAAGTTTGGTGGTGGACGCCGTCGAAATGCCCAGGTGCGCAGCAATGGCCCCGGGGGTGGCAATGACTCCGCTATTCGCGCTGACGATCAGATAGTGGAGGGCCCGCATGTCCGAGTGGTTGAGTTTCATGAATTTCAGCGATGTTTCAGAGAGCCACTGTTCGGAATCACGCAACCTTTCAAGCGAGGCCATCAGTTGACTGATCTGTTGGACGTCTTCCCGGGATAGGCCCTCACGGTCTACGAGGTCGTGCTGGGGGTCGTTCACGTCCATGTCGTACATGCCAGGGGAAACGGAGGCTTCGATTTCATCCGGGCTGTTCATTCTGAGTATGTTACACCTAACTGCATACATGGTAGCCTTCTAGCTAGCTTGTCTAGCAATATCTGAATGGATCTTCACGTTCCATGGGCCAGAGGAAGGCAAAGAATGAACGCGACAGAAATGGTCGTCCTTCTCGACGACGCCGGTAGGCCCATCGGCGAAACCCCCAAAGAAGCAGTCCACACCCAAGAGACGCCACTGCATCTTGCCTTTTCCTGCTACCTGCTCAATGACCTTGGCGAACTCCTCCTCACACGCCGCTCCCCTGAGAAGAAGACGTGGCCAGGTGTGTGGACCAACAGCTTTTGCGGCCATCCGGCTCCCGGCGAGGACGCCGAGGATGCTGTTCTCCGTCGCGCGCATTATGAACTGGGAGTGGACGTGCGGCGAGTCGAGCTGGTCCTCCCTGACTTCCGTTATCGCGCCGTCGACCCTTCGGGAATCGTCGAGAATGAGCTTTGCCCTGTCTACGTGGCCCGGGTGCTGGGATCGCTCAGGCCAAATCCACTCGAAGTGTCTGACTACGCATGGATGTCGCCAGGACTCCTTGCAGAAGCCCTGGAGAGGACTCCTGACGCGTTCAGCCCATGGCTGGCACTGCAATTTCCCCAGCTCGTCGAAGCTCAAGCGCTGGGCCTCGGAGCACGAGCATGACTCTCACGTCCAGTGCCACGCGCGTCAAGACTGATCGCCGTAGGACCGATCTCTGCTCCGCCATCGAGGACGAATTGGGTGGAATCATGTCCGGGAGAGCCCTTGCAGCGGCCCCGTACGGTCCCGGTTTTGCCCGGCTTTGGGCGCTTGCCGGTGAGAACGTGCTCGGCGGGAAATTTGTTCGTCCGCTACTCCTCATGGAAATGTACGACGCCCTGCAAGAGCCCGGCATGCGCACGGACCGTCATCATTCAAACCGGCAGACCGCCATCAGCATCGCGGCCGCCGTCGAGCTCCTTCACTACGCCTTCCTCCTGCATGATGACGTGATCGACGGCGACCTTGTCCGCCGCGGCAGGCCAAACCTGATCGGGTCCCTCCTGACGGAAGCCGGACTCCCCCGCGCCGGTAGCCAGCCCGGGCAACAGGCAATTCTGCATTGGGCCCGCACGGGCGGGATCCTGATGGGCGATATGTTGTTGGCCGCCACCCATCAGGCGTTCGCAAGGGCGGACCTACCCCACCCGCTGCGTCTCCGGCTCCTCGATCTCCTGGAACACACGATTATCGAGACAGTGGCCGGAGAGCAACTCGACGTGGGGCTGGGCGACGGCGTCATCGCCCCCGAACTTGAGACAATCCTCATGATGTGCGGATACAAGACCGCCACCTATACCTTCGAACTTCCGCTTCGCGCGGCCGCCGCCCTGGCCGGTGCTGAACCTTCCACGGAATCGGTCCTCGCCACGGCGGGCCGACATCTTGGGCTGGCTTTCCAACTCCAGGACGACTTCTTGTCCACGTTCGGGGATCCCCGCCAGCACGGCAAGGATCCCTTTTCCGATCTGCGTGAAGGCAAACAAACGGCCATCATCGCGTATGCGCGGATGACCAGCGCGTGGCCAGCGATTGAGCCCTGGTTCGGTAGGTCCGAACTCAGCGGCCTGCAGGCGGAGCACGTACGCCGACAGCTTAGCGACTGCGGGGCCGAGGCCTTCGTCCAAGGCTTGATCCGGGAGCAACTGGCAGACTTCCACGAAATCCTACGGAGCCACGCAGCAAACATTCCGGAAACCGCACGCAACGTCCTGATCGATCTCGCCGCGCAACTGAAAGGACGCCAATCATGAGCATCGATATCGATACGTCCTTTACGCATTTCACGCGGACGGCCGAACGCGCCGCAAACCAGGTCATTGCCGCCTATTCCACCTCCTTCGGGCTCGCAACCCGGATCCTCGGACCCCGCCACCGCCAGCACGTACGCAACATTTACGCTTTGGTGCGCGTGGCCGATGAACTCGTTGACGGCGTCACTGCCGAAGCCGGCCTGAGTCACCAACAGCAAAACGACGCCTTGGACCACTTCATCGACGAAACCCATCGAGCGCTCCGGATCGGCTACAGCAGCGATCTCATCATCCACGCCTTCGCCCAGACGGCACGTGTGGCGGGGATAGATGAGTCCCTGATCGACCCCTTTTTCGCCTCAATGCGCACGGACCTCGGCGAGCGCACGGCAACGCTCGCCGTTCCTCTCCGATTTGATGCCGCGGCTCATCAGGGGTACGTGTACGGTTCGGCCGAGGTAGTTGGGCTGATGTGCCTTCGCGTCTTCATGCGCGGGGAGAACGTCGACGACGGCGATGCCGCGGCTTTGCGGTATGGCGCCAGCAGGTTGGGCGCTGCTTTCCAAAACATCAACTTCCTGCGCGACCTCTCCGATGACACGGCCCGGCTGGGCCGCAACTATCTGGGTATGGCAGACCACCTCGAGGACCGGGATCGTTTGGAATGGGTGAAGACGATCCGTGCCCAGTTGGACGATGCCAACTCGGTCATTCCCCTCCTTCCGCGCGACGCCCGGGCCGCAGTCAGAAGTGCGCTGGCGTTGTTCGCCGCCCTGACGCGCCGCATAGAAAAAACCAACATTGACCAGCTCTACCGTTCCCGTGTGCGCGTCCCTGACGCTTTCAAGGCAGGGCTCGCCGCCCGGGCAGTCGCAGCAACCTGGCTGGAGCACCGCTGATGATGCGGCCGCGAATCACCCGGACAGTCGTGATTGGTGGTGGCATCGCTGGGCTTGCCACCGCCGCCCTCCTGGCGAAGGAAGGGCATGAGGTGCAACTTCTGGAGCGGCTCGAGCACGTGGGAGGCCGGGCCGGAACGTTGGAGCGGAGCGGTTTTCGCTTCGACACCGGACCGTCGTGGTACTTGATGCCTGGCGTCTTTGACCACTTTTTTGAACTGTTGGGAACCAGCACCGCGGAACAGCTCGATCTCCGCACACTCAATCCCGCCTACCGCGTTTTCAGTGAACCAAACCACGACGGCGGGCGGCCGGATCCCCTCACAGTCCCGCTGGGCAGAGAACAAGTCATGCGGACGTTCGAGCGGGTTGAACCTGGGAGCGCACAGCGCCTTGCAGCCTACCTGGCTTCGGCAAAGCAAACCTCGGACATGGCTGAACGCTTCTTCCTCTACAACCCCTTCACCCAACTGCAATCGCTACTGCAGCCCGAGATCCTGCGCGGTTTGCCGGAGCTGGCCCGCCTCCTGCTCACTCCGCTGGAGAAGTTTGTTTCCCAGCGTTTTCACCACCCTGTGCTGCGTCAGGTCCTGGGCTACCCAGCCGTCTTCCTGGGCACCAATCCGGCTGAGGCGCCCGCCATGTACCACTTGATGAGCGCATTGGATCTTGGCGATGGCGTCCAGTACCCCATGGGTGGCTTCACACACCTCGTGGAGCGCCTCGAAGCGTTGGCACGTGAAGCCGGTGTACGCATCCAAACCGGGGCCGAGGTCGTCCAGATCACCACCCGAGAAGCAGCCCGGGCTGGAGGCAAGGGGCATCTGGGCGGTTTGGACCGCCGTCGTCGATTGCCTGGAACCGCCAAACGCGAGGTGACCGGCGTCCGGTGGCGGGAGAAGCAGGGCAGCGAGCATTTCAGCGTTGCGGACATCGTGGTTTCCGGTGCGGATTTGCACCATACAGAAACCGCCCTGTTGGCCGCTGAGGACCAGAGTTATCCGGCCACATGGTGGCGGCGCCGAACCAGCGGTCCCGGTGCTGTACTGGTGATGCTCGGCGTGAAGGGGCGGTTGCCTGAACTCCCGCACCATTCGTTGTTCTTCACCAGGGACTGGCAGGCAAACTTCGAGTCGATCTTCGGCAATCAGCCCAGTATCCCGGACCCCGCTTCCATCTATGTTTGCAAACCCAGTACCACAGACCCAGGCGTTGCCCCACGGGAGCACGAGAACCTCTTTGTGCTGATTCCCATACCCGCGGACCCGGGAATCGGATCAGGCGGGCCGGACGGTGCAGGCGACTCCCTCATCGAGAGGACTGCCGACGCCGCCATCGACCAGATCTCGGAATGGGCCAACATTCCCGATCTCCGTGAACGCATCGTGGTCCGGCAGACTATTGGACCCGGAGATTTCTCCCGCGACTACAACTCCTGGCGTGGGGGCATGCTCGGCCCGGCGCACACCCTTGGACAGAGCGCGATGTTCCGTGCCCAGAATGCTTCCAAGCGCGTGGCGGGGCTGTTCTATGCCGGTGCCACCACCGCACCAGGCGTAGGCGTTCCCATGTGCCTCATCAGTGCGGAACTGGTGCTGAAAAGGATTCGCGGGGACCACAGCGCCGGGCCCACCGTTATCGACCCCAGCCGCGTGAAGCCTACCGCCAGCAGGATGCGCTGATGGGCATCGTCTATCTGGCCGCGCTGCTGACCGGCACTGTGTGCATGCTGATGCTGGATCACCGATTCCGGTTGTTCTTCTGGCGCGACGCCAGAGCGGCGGCGATCGTGACCGGCGTCGGGATTCTGTTCCTACTGGGCTGGGACCTGGCCGGTATCGGTCTGGGAATCTTCCTGCGTGGAGAGGGTGCAATCGCAACCGGGGTGATGCTCGGACCGCAATTGCCCCTTGAAGAGCCTGTCTTCCTGCTCTTCCTGGTGCTGTGCACGATGGTGCTTTACACAGGAGCGCGGCGGATTCTTGGGCGCAGTTCCAGGCTGCCGCGTGAGAGCGACCGGCGACGCGAGGATCGGCGACTGGAGGGTCGGCCACCCGACGATCAGCGACTTGAGAAGAAGAGCGTATGACGTACTTGTGGCTCTCACTCGTGTTCGTTGCGCTAGCGGCCGTGGTGGGCGTGGCTTGCGTCCGGAAGGGCGCCAGTTCCAGCGAAGCCAGGCAGCACTGGAAGGCGGCCGGCCTTGCCTTCGGGGCTCTGGCGGTGCTGACAGCGGCTTTCGACTCCGTGATGATCGGGATGGAACTCTTCCGCTACGACGCCTCACATATTCTGGGCCTGAAGATCGGGCTCGCACCCGTGGAGGACTTCGCCTACCCCTTGGCGGGCGTGCTGGTTCTTCCCGGGCTCTGGGTATGGTTGACGCGGGGGCGGCAGCCAATACAGCGCAGGAACCTCAAAGGCCTCATCCCCCAAGCCCTACTGGCGTCACGCCCCATTAGTTGGATCAACACGGCATATCCGTTCGCTGCGGCGATGTTTCTGACTACTCGAGAGGTCGACTGGGTGCTGGTGGTCGGCACGCTGTATTTCCTCATCCCCTACAACCTGGCGATGTACGGCATCAACGATGTGTTCGACTACGCCTCGGACCTGCAGAACCCGCGAAAAGGCGGCATTGAAGGCGCCCTGCTTCAACCGAGGCTGCACCGGCCAATGCTGTGGCTCGCCGCCATCACCAATGTGCCATTCCTTGTTGTGCTGGCGCTTGCGGGTGGCCCTGCTGCATGGCTGAGCATCGCCGTGAGCGCCTTCGCCGTGGTCGCCTATTCCGTGGCGGGACTGCGTTTCAAGGAACGTCCTGTCCTGGACTCGCTGACGTCCAGTACGCACTTCGTAAGTCCCGCCGTCGTAGCTTTGACGTTGGCGGGCGCCGAGATGACGCCGGGACTGCTGATCCTGCTCGCCGCATTCTTCTTGTGGGGCATGGCGGCGCACGCCTTTGGAGCCGTCCAGGACATCGAACCGGACCGGCAGGCAAATATCGCTTCCATAGCGACAGTCTTCGGTGCCCGGCGAACGGTGCGGCTCGCCGTCGTGCTCTGGCTTGTTGCGGGTCTCGCCATGCTGGCCACGCCGTGGCCCGGGCCGCTCGCAGCAGCCATCGCCGTCCCGTATATCGCCAATTGCGCTCCCTGGTGGAACGTCACGGATACGACGGCGGCACGCACCAACACTGCGTGGCGCCGTTTCATCTGGCTCAACTACGGATCGGGATTCCTGCTCACGCTGATACTGATCCTGCAATGGAACCTGACGTCATGAAGCGGTAGATCCCGGGTCCTGTGGTTGTTCATCGGTTGGGTCGTCGTCGATCGCGTCCACGGCCTCGCGCATGTGCTCAAGAAAGTCCATGACCACCCGCGCTTCTTCCGGACTCAGCGCGCTTGCAACGTCCAGAATCCGGCGATGCATGCCACCCAGCGTGTGCCGGACTTCCTGGTCCGAACCTGCAGTAGGCCGCAGGATCAAGGCCCGACGATCCGAAGGATGCGCTTCTCGCCGGATGTGTCCGGACTCCACCAAACGATCGATCAGCGTGGTCATTGACGCTGACGTTATGCCCAAGCGGTCGCCCAGGTCCTTGGGTTTCATCACCTTGCCCGCAGCTTCAGCTTCGAAAAGGTACCGCAAGGCCAAGAGGTCCTTTTCACCCATGCCCATGGCCGACCGGGTGCGTCGACGCATGGCCTGTTCCGAGACACGATAATCCCGGAGGGCATTGAGGACGTCAACGGCAAGGGCTTTCTGTCCAGGGTCCTTGCCGTACCAATAGCCCTTAGCGTGGCCGTTTGCGTCCATCCCATGATCCTTCGATAAGCGTGAAGCTTGTTTCCCTAGCATCTGATCCTAATTCACGGTGCTGGGTGAACACAGGGAGGCATGATTTGGATGGTTTTCCACATAGGCGCTTTGGCCCGTCCCTAACGCAGATGGCTGCTGGAAGAGTATGGAGCAAAACCGAGAGGGCCAAGCAGCTAAGGCGGCTTCCGCTGTGCCTGGTTCTGTACCTGTGGCTACTGGCTCTCGGGGCTCTGATGTTGCGGATTTGCTTGCGACGCTGGGCTCATTCCAGGTCGGCGCAGCTAGCAATGAGCTAATCGACCAGATACGTGGCCTGGAAGACGTGAAGTCAGCGATCGCGGCTTTGCAGGCGCGAACGTCGGTCGCGTTCGACCGTGCCCAACGCCGCGAACAAGCCGCCACTGGCGTCCCCTCCGCTGAGCAGGGTCAGGGTGTGGGTGCGCAGATCGCCCTTGCACGGCGTGAATCACCCAACAAGGGCTCCCGGCTCCTCGGACTGGCCAAGGCCTTGGTCTCGGAAATGCCCCGCACCATGACCGCCCTGGAAACCGGGCAACTGAACGAATGGCGGGCCACCCTGCTGGTGAAGGAAACAGCCTGCCTCTCCGTCGAAGACCGGGCAGCCGTTGACGAGGAACTCGCCCCGGATACCGGAACGTTCGACGGCGCCGGGGACAAAACCATCATCGCCGTCGCACGAGCCGCAGCCTACCGGCGTGACCCACGCTCCGTCACCCAACGCGCAGAGGACGCCGCATCCGAACGGCACGTCAGCCTCCGCCCCGCCCCGGACACCATGACGATCCTTACCGCGCTGCTCCCCGCCGCCCAAGGCGTCGCCGCCTACGCCGCGCTCAGCCGCCATGCCGGCTCCGCCCGCTCCGGCGGGGACACCCGGACCCGGGCACAGGTCATGGCCGACACCCTCGTCGAACGCCTCACTGGCACCCCAAGCGGCATCAGCGGCATCAATGTGCAGCTCGTCATGACCGACCGCGCCCTCTTCCAAAGCGACAGCGAACCAGCACGGCTCCAAGGCTACGGAATCGTCCCCGCCGGATGGGCAAGAAACCTCGTCACCGGAGGGCAGGCCGCTGGGAGCCCGGAGTCCAAGGAAAGTAAGGATTTCAAAGTCTTGCTCCGCCGGCTCTACACCTCACCTGCCAGCGGTGAACTGCTGGCCATGGACTCCAAAGCCAGGCTCTTTCCACCCGGGATGCGCCGCTTCATCCAAACCCGCGACGACACTTGCCGCACACCCTACTGTGACGCGCCCATCCGCCACATCGACCACATCGTCCCCTGGCACAATGGCGGCGCCACCAACCTGGGCAACGGCGCTGGACTCTGCGAAGCCTGCAACCACACCAAAGAAAACCCCGGCTGGACCGCCAAAACAATCCCCGGTGGGCGGCATCAACTGGAAATCAGCACCCCCACCGGACACAAATACCAGTCCAAAGCCCCACCCCTCGGATCCCGATACGAGGAGGATTACCCCCGTTCGAGGACTAGGCCGACATCATGTGACCGTTGCAGATCACGTAATGATTGACATGACATAACTCACATTCTGTAAGCTGGATTGAAAGTCACGCAGCCGGCTTCCCTCGTTCTATTCCGGGAGGTCCGCATGGCCCCCAATTCCCTTAAATCCGAGATCCTCCTCGCACATGGAGTCGCGTCTTCCGCGGCTGCTGTTGCTCGAAGAAGAGCAGCAGGACACCATGTCGCGCCCAACAAACCCGACGCCCTCCTCGGGGCGATAGCCGTACGGCAACTGTTTCACCGGTGGCCTTTGGTTCCATCGCGCGAGCTTGAACGCATCCGCCACGTCCTCATCCACTGCGATCAGCTGGGCTCGGCTGATACCCATCATTTGTCCGAGCCGGCCCAAGCGCTTCTGGAGCTCATCAACACCGAGTTGGATCGGCGTCGTTCATCGGACAATTCGCACGCGGCCGACGCAATGCAGCGGGGTGCCGCTTAATGGCGGGGCATTTCGAAGTCGTTGACGCCACTGACGGTGACTGCAGGGTACGCCTGGTCGATGATGACGGGATCGAACTCGCGCTCACCGTCACTTATAGGGACAAAGGCGCAGCAGCCAGGGCTATTTACACGCTGAGGGAAATCGCAGCAAGTGGCCTCATTGAGGACCACACGTCTTCGTTTCCCTCCCCCAACTGAGGCGCATTAGCGGTTGTTCCCACGGCGGGGAACAACCGCTAATGCTGCGACCTAGCCCAAAGAGCCGTGCCGGTCTATGCCCGAACGATCGGCAGTCCTGCGGTCGGGAAGACGCTGGGAAAGATCGACGGCGGCGGCACGGGTACCGTGTCCAGCGGCACCGTGATGGTGTCCGCGCTGACGGTGACGTCGTGATCCCGAACCCGAATCAGCAGCGGCTCATCGCTGTAACCGGAACCGGTAACGAGCGCGAGCGCGATGGATCCCTGAACGAGTTCCACAGACAGCAAACGGCCACGGACCTTGAGCCTGAAGGAGAGGCCTTCCCACTCCACGGGCAGCCGCGGATCGAAGCGCAGTACCTCGCCCTGATCACGCATTCCGGCGAAACCGCAGACCAACGAGCTCCAAATTCCGCCGGTGGAGGCGATGTGGACGCCATCGATCGTGTTGCCATGTGAGTTGTCCAGGTCAATGAACAACGCTTCGGTGAAGTGCTTCAGCGCGACGTCGCCATACCCAACTTCGGCAGCCATGATGCCCTGCACGCAGGCGGAGAGGGTGGAGTCGCCGGTGGTGATGGGGTCATAGAAGTCGAAGGCGCGCTGCTTTTCCTCGGCTGAGAAGTCTTGCCACTGGAGGAACATGGCCAGCACTGTATCGGCCTGCTTAAGGACCTGGTGCCGGTAGATCACCAAGGGGTGGAAGTTCAGGAGGAGGGGGTACTTGGACTTGGGCGTATTCCAATCCCACGGCTCCAAGGTCATGAAGTCGTTGTCCTGGCTGAAGACCTCCAGGTGGGGATCGTAGGGCAGGGACATGCGCTCGGCAGCTTGGCGCCACACCAAACGTTCCGTGTCAGCGATGCCTTCGTGTTCCAAGGCAGCCGCGGCACGGAGGTTAAACCGCGCCATAACGTTGGTGTAGAGGTTGTCGTTGACCACGGCCGTGTATTCATCCGGCCCGGTGACGCCGTGAATGTGGAAAAGGCCATCCTTGCCGAAGAAACCCAGGGAGACCCACATGCGTGCCGTCTCAATCAGCAGGTCGGCACCGATGTCGGCGCGGAAGCTGGCGTCGCCGCTGGCCCACTCGTACCGGTTGGCGGCAAAAGCGATGGCCGCTGCGATGTGGAATTGGGCTGTTCCGGCCGCGTAGTAGGCACTCGCTTCCAGCCCGTTGATGGTGCGCCATGGGAACAGAGCTCCGTCCACGCTGAGTTCCTTGGCGCGGACACGCGCGTCCGGAAGCATAGCGTGCCGTGATTCGAGCACCTTCCGGGCACCGTCAGGATTGGTGTACGTCAGATAAGGGAGCAGGTAGACCTCTTGGTCCCAGAAGTAGTGGCCTTCATACCCGGAGCCACTGACGCCCTTCGCAGGAATGCCGGCGACCCCGGCGCGGGCTGTTGCCTGCGCAAGCTGGAAGAGGGCCCACCGCACGGCTTGCTGGAGTTCGGGCTGGCCGCCGATGGCCACATCCGCGGTGGTCCAGTACTGGCTGTAGTGGGCCTGGCTCTGCGCGAGGATTTCGGAGAACGGCACCAGGTTGGCCTCGGCGTCCGCCGCCAGGCTCTCGCCGCCGTCGTCGTCCGCCAGTGTGCGCCCGGCCACGACGTAGCTGACGGTTTTCTCCAGACGGAACGCTTCGCCGCTGTTGATGGCCAGGACGTAGCGAACGGATGATTCGTCCTCTGCGACGACAGTCTCGAAGGGCTGGCCTTCCGCGGAGATCCAGTGATCCACGGCCATGGCGATGCGCTGGCGGGATTCCGAGGTCTCCCACGCCAGGCGCAATGAGCCATCGGCGCCCTGGAGGTGCAGCGGCAACAGAACACGGCCGGCGTGCCGGCCGGATCTCCTGGGGTCATGGACCGAGTGGTCCTCCACAGGCTGGTCCTGGCGGTTTACGACGCCGGAAACGATGTCCGCGGACACGTCGCGGTCAGCGCTCACGGACAGTTCCAGGCCAAGACATCCGCGCGAGTCGAACCCGACGGCGCGGCGCTCCACCGTGGTGACGGTAGCGCCGGAGCGGCAAGCCCACGTGGTGGTTTCCTCATAGACGCCTGTGGAGAAGTCCACACTTCGGTGGTAGTCCAGCACCGTGGATTCGGCCAGACTCAGGGGCTCACCATCGATTGATACCGTGAAATTATTGGCGTCCGGGACGTACACAATCCGCTGGCCGGTACGCGCAAAACCGTATGCGTTCTCGGCGTGCTTGATGTCCCAAATCTCGTGGAAGCCGTTGATGAACGTTCCGGGAAGCTCCCCGTCGCCCCGCGTGGAATGGGCCCCACGGACGCCAAGGTGGCCGTTGCCAAGGGCGAACAGCGTTTCCAGGGTTCCCTCGTCCCCGGGGACGTGGATACTTTCCACGAGCTTCCAAGGCTCGCAGGGAAAGCGCAGCCGATCAGAGCTGATGAGTGCCATGGGCTAAAGAGGTCCTTCGAAAAGTAGGGTCAGAGAAGATCGTTGAGGTCATCGACCACAAGGGTGGCGCCGGCGTCGAGCAGTGTTTGGCGGCCGGCGCCGCGGTCCACACCGATGACGGCCTGGAAGTTGCCGGCGCTGCCCGCCTGGACGCCGGAAACGGCGTCTTCCACCACGATGCATTCCTGGGTGGGCACGTCCAGCAGGGAAGCTGCGTAGGTGAACGTGGCCGGATCCGGCTTGCCCGGAAGCCCGACGGCGGCGGCTACCTGACCATCGACGACCACCGTGAAGTGGTGGTCAAGTCCGGCTGCCTTCAGTACGGCGGGGGCGTTCCGTGACGAGGACACGACGGCGACCTTGAGTCCCAGCTCGAGCGCGGCGTTGATGAACTTTACCGAGCCCGGGAAGGGCTCGACGCCGCGCGTGTCCACGATCTCGTTGAAGATTGCGTTCTTGCGGTTTCCCAGGCCCTGCACCGTTTCATTCGTGGTGGCGTCATCCAGCGGCCCTTCCGGCAGCGTGATGCCGCGCGAGGTCAGGAAGTCCCGGACGCCGTCGAAGCGTGGCTTGCCGTCGATGTGATCGAAGTAGTCGCTTTCCTGGTATCGCTGCGGGTGGCCTGCCTCGGCAAGGTAGCCATCGAAGAGTTCCTGCCATGCTTGCTCGTGCACCACGGCAGTGGGCGTCAGCACGCCGTCGAGGTCGAACAAGAGCGCCGAAGCGCCAGTCCAGGCATTACGAAGATCAGTCATGTGCATAGTTCCGTTCAGCGCTTGTGGCGCGTGGTTTTGCGTTCGATGAGCTTGGTATCGAGCAAGTGATTGGAGGGTTGGTTGGGGGGATCTGTGTTCAGGAGTCGTTCACACAGCAGGTTCGCGGCGAAAGCACCTTGGTCGGCAACGGGTTGTGCCACGGTGCTGAGCCCAAGAAACCAGCTCATGGGATGGTCATCGATTCCGATCACGGACACATTTTTGGGGACGGAGAGGCCATGCTCACGCAACGCCATCAGCGCTCCGAACGCTGCTTCGTCGCAATGGGCGAACACCGCCGTGGGCCGTGCCCCGCGGGTGATGAGTTCGGTCATTGCCCGGCGGCCGTCGTCGATGCTTGGCCCAGCAGCCACCACAAGGTCCGGGTGGACGGTGAGGTGGTGTTCATCCAGTGCACGCCTGAAGCCGCGGAACCGCGGGGTCTCAGTCACAACGGAGTGTTCATTGCTCGAGAGAACGGCCAAGTCCCAATGGCCCAGTCCCAGCAGGTGTTGGGTGGCCTGCCAAGCTGCGTGCTCGTCATCGATACCAACATTGTCCCACGGAACATTCCGCATGCCCACGCTGGCAACTGCCAGCCCGGAAGCCTCCAAGGCTTCCACTTCCTGCGGGTCGAGGTCAACGTTGAGCAGCAGCAACCCGTCCACCCTTTGCGCCAGCCGCTCAAGGTCGCCGAAGACTTGCTTACGGACGCTGGCCTTGTTGCGAAGGCTGATCAGGACGGTGTCGTAGCCGCTGTCGCCGAAAACCTCCTCTGCCGCTTCCACGGCCTGCGCAAAGAACCACGCTGTGGCGGTGGGGGCGATGATGGCCACGGAACCCGTGCTGCCACCGGCCAGTCTTGATGCTGCTGCCGAGGCTTTGTAGCCCAGCTTGTTTGCGGCTTCCGCCACTTGCCGTTGGGCCTTTTCGGAAACGTTGGGGAGATTCCTCAGAGCCCTGGACACCGTACAAATGGACAATCCGGAGAGGACTGCAACGTCCTGGATTGTCACCCTGTGAGTCCTAACCATGCAACACGGCCTCAACCCTTTCCATACTCGAAGACACGTTATGAGAACGGCGCGGCACGCATGGGAAAGTCCTGTTGGGGCGGGCCGCAAGCCAAAAGTGTAAGCGCTTACAATTTTGTCATTCAATAGTGTGTGGCCGAATGCGAATTTGTGACGCGAATCTCACGGAAAGGTTGATTCTGGCGGGCGGATGCCGTCTAATCCAGAGGCCTGCTTCAGGGCCCTACGGCCCGCTTAGCACGTAGTACCGGAGGAACGCACTGACATCCACCAGCTCCGCAGGCTCAATCCTGTGCCCCATCCCCGGGTAGGTACGCGCCGTCAGGGCTACATTCGCGTGCAACCACTCTTCGGTGTGGGCGATGGCGTCTTCGTTGATCACGGGGTCTGCCTTGTCACGGCCCCAAAAGAACGGCGGAGGTGAATCAAAGGATTCGCTGAGTGCCAAGAGGTCGTTGTCCAGGACGAAACCAGACAAGCCCACCGTTGCCTTGAAAGCGTGCGGCCTCAGCCGCAGCAGCGTGCTGGCCATAGCCATTCCCTGCGAGTAGCCGAGCAGGCTGACGCTGCTGTGGTTCTCTTTCACGGTGTTGATCCAGTTGAAAACAGAGTTGGTGGAAGTGATGACATCGGCGAAGTCGTTTGTCAGGAAGTAGTCCAGGAGGAACCAACCGTAGTGGTCGCCAATTTCCTTCGGGCCGCGAAGGGCCGCGCAGGTGAATTCCGCGGGAAGTGCTGGAAACAGATCCACCATGCGCTGCTCGCTGGTGCCGTAGCCATGCATCATCACCAGCAACGGCGTGCCCCCACGCTGGTTTTCGGGCTTCGACCAGACCACTGAATCCATGGGACGAGCCTAGTAGACTGGCCCCATGACACCGCAGGAACTGGCCAACCTGGCCCATCTGCGGCGCGCCCGCGATTTCATCGATCGGGAGTACGCGCGGCCTTTGGATGTGCCCACCATGGCGGCCGGGGCTCTCATGTCTCCAGCGCATTTCTCCCGCCAGTTCAAGGCCGCATACGGTGAATCGCCTTACAACTACCTCATGACCCGGCGCATCGAACGGGCCATGGCCCTGCTGCGGGCCGGAACCAGCGTTACCGACGCTTGCATGGAGGTGGGCTGTACCTCCTTGGGCTCCTTCAGTTCACGCTTCACTGAGATCGTCGGCGTGACGCCCAGCGAATATCGCTCACGCGAGCACCATGCGGTGAAGGCGATGCCCACCTGCATCGCGAAGCAGCAAACGCGCCCTGAAAGAAACGGCACTAAGAACCTGAGCAGGATTGAAGAAGCGCCCGCCTCGCAGCTGCAATAGCGTGTGAGACATGAACATTTCATTGAAGTACGCACACGTTACTGTCAACGATGTCGATGAGTCGCTCGCCTTCTACCGCGACGCACTCGGCTTGGAAGTCCGGAACGACGTCGGCTCGGACGGCCAGCGCTGGGTTACCCTCGGCAGCGATGCCCAGCCGGACCTCGAACTCGTTCTGTCCCCTCCGCACGCCGGCCGCTCGCAGGCTGATGGCGACGCCATCCAGGAGCTGCTCACCAAGGGCGTCATGCCCATGCTCGTCTTCAACACGGACGATCTCGACGCCACGTTTGAAAAGCTGCGCGCGTCGGGCGCCGAAGTGCTCCAGGAGCCGATTGTTCAGCCGTGGGGTCCCCGCGACTGCGCCTTCCGCGATCCGTCCGGGAACATGATCCGCATCAATCAGGGCTAACACCCAAGTATCAGTACGACGACGGCAGGTGACTGGCGCACTTACCGGCCTGCCGCCGTCGTGCTTTCCAGGGAATGTGAGTACCTCAGCCACCAATTAGTGGCTCAACAGGCCAGCGCTTGAGCGTTCGCCGTACTCATGGGTCGAGGCGATGGCAGCAGAAACGACATCGGAGAGCCTAAGCCGCCGGCTGTAAGCCTGACGTTGGAGACGTTCACCCGTGCCACGACGCAGGATCTTCGCCACGCCGGACCGTGCGAGTGCCAGGTCCCCGGACTTAGTCAGCGCCCCGCGAACGTGCCTCAACAAGGCCCCCGCCACATCCGCAGCAGGATATGGCCGGTGGTCCATTGGGTGAATCAGTTGATCGTTGATGCCAAAGCGGCTGGACCGCCAGTTGGCCATGCGCAACAGGCTCGTCAAAGCGTCCGACGGCGGCTCCCCCTGCCGCCATTGTGTCGCCGCAGTCTCCACCAAAGCCCGGGCGATCACGGCGATGGTGAGTGCATCTTCGGCGTACAGGCAGACGTCGGCGATGCGGAGTTCAACGGTGGGATGGCCTCTTGAAAGGCGGGCATCGAAGTAAATCATGCCCTCGTCCAAGGGGACGCCAGTGCCTAGAAGATGCCCCAGCACCTCACGATAGCCCTCCGCCGAGCCGAAGACATCCATAGGCCCGGCCGTGGGCCACCTGTTCCAAATTTGGGTCCGGTAACTGGCAAAGCCTGTGTCGGAGCCCATCCAAAATGGAGAATTGGCACTCAAGGCAAGGAGCACAGGCAGCCATTGGCGCATCCTGTCCAGGACGCCCGCGCCTTCATCCGGCGATTCGATGGCCACGTGCACGTGGAATCCGCACGTGAGCTGCTCGCGCGAAATAAGGCCAAACTCGGTTCCCATGGTTGCATAGCGTTGATTGCCCAGGGTGGGCGTCGCGTGGAATTCCGGGGGCGTGGCCAAGGCTGCCACCCTGGCTCCCAAGGTCCGCGCAGCCGAGTCGGCCAATGCCCGTCCAAGGCGGATCTCGTCGCGAAGCTCCGCTGCCGTCCGGCAAGGCCGGGAATTCACCTCAATCTGTTCCTGTTTAAACTCGGACTTGAGGGAATCCCCGGCTTCCGGATAACTTGCCGTGTTCATGTGGGGTTGGGCAGCCAGGTCCAGAATGCCGGCCGCAAGCGGAAGCGGCATCCCGTCAACGGGATCTGCGATCAGCAACTCTTCTTCGACGCCAAACGTGCGCATAGCTACCCTCCCCCGCAGTAATGAAATTAGAGGCCGTGGTTACCCCACGTGGCGCGGAACCTCCATCTGGAAACCGCAGCGGCAATGAAGCACCTGCGTTTGCAGGTAGACCTCGAACAGGCTCGGGCCGCCCAAGTCGTCGGTGCTCCGGGGTGGCTCGATGATGCTCTCCGAGGGGCGTCCCAACGTCATGGGCTCGCCACAGTGCGTGCAGCTGAACCACAGTCCGGCTGCGGACGTAGACAGGAATTCGGTTTGGATCTCCGGTACTAGTTCGACCAGGGGCACGGGGTGGGCGTAAAACGTATCGCACTCACTGCAGGTGTAGCTGACTTCAACGATTTCGGACTGGTTCGGCTCTGCTTCTACAACGGTCTCAACGAAAATGTACGAGTCAGTATCGCAAACTGTGCACCAAGGCCGTGTGGCGGTGTCAAAAGTTGCGGGTTTCGCCCCAACCATGGGTTTAGGGGCGGGAATAGGGGATCCAAGCGTCATTGCCATTCTCCTTTATGCACGTATCCACCGCGAGGTGGGTTCCGACAACATATTGAATCGCGTCGGGAGAAGCTGATTGCTCCTCGAGGAGGCCTGCATGGATGCACGCGGCGAGCCGGCCGATTGTGGCCACAGCTTGAGGTGCAGTTCTTGTACCATCTTGGATGGTTTCAGGTCATGAGTCTCCAAGGGCTATCTGCTTAACCCACCTATGAATGTAGTTCATTAGTGGCGGGCGTCACAAGTGCGCAAGGTCCGCCGCAGCCTCCTACGGCTCAAAGTGGGCCACCGGAGCTTGCTCCGCCACAGCCTTGATGAGCTGCTCAGCCACATCCCTAAGTTTTTGGTTGCGGCCATTGGAAGCCTTGGTAAGGATCTTGAAGGCCTCATCCTGGCTACAGCGGTTTTGGCCCATAATGATGCCGCAGGCCAAGTCAATCACTGTCCTCGACTGCATTGCCGTCTGGAGGTCGTCAGCATGCTGCTGCTTAACGCCAATCCTCACGGCCAGCCTCAGCGAACGCTCGGCCTGGCTGGCGTACAGCTCACAATTCCGGATTGTCTCTTCGTCGTAGACATGGGCCTTCGGGGCAAAGAAGTTCAGGGCTGCAGTTGCCCCCTCATCCAACTCCAGCGGGACGCAAAGGGCTGAAAGGTGCCCGCGTTCCGCGATGACGGTGCAGTACTCGGACCATCTTTCCTCGGTGGAAGTATCGGGTACATGCACTGTGGTATGGCTGCGCATGGCCTCCAGGCACGGGCCATCACCGTAAGCTTGCTGAACTTCATCGATCAGCCTCGCTTCATGGGTACTTCCGGCCACAGTGGCAGAGCGGCGTCGCCTGCTCAAAGTGATGCCGCACAGGACGTCCAGGCCTACAGTTTCGGAAACGGAGGCCGCGGAGAAGACGGCAAGATCGTGCAGGAATCCCGCTACATCATCGCTGTCGATCACCAAGTCCTGAAGTTGTTCAGGCACCGAAACGTCGTCAGGCGATGGGGCAATATCCGGCGCCGTTGGGACATCGTCCGGCACCGCAAAATCAACGCGCATTTCGTCCATGATTCAGTTTACGATCGTCCGGAGCCAACTCGTCACCCCCTGAAGAACAAGCACCGAAAACCTTGCATCTGCGGTGCTCCTATGTGCACAATCTAGCTAGAGTCCGCATCGTCGGACAGGCTTTACAGCTCATGCAGACGGGCACCCCGCATTAACAATGCAGAGGTAAATCCCATGTCGGCCCAGCCCGAGTCCAGAGTTCCCGACGAAGCCCACCAACCAGACGAACCCCTATGGTGTACACGCTGCAATACCGACCAACATTTGGTGGTGGATTCGATCCAATCGCATTACCCTCCCACCCCGAACACGGTAGATGTGGCCTACGAATGCCACGCCTGCAACTACTCCTACGACCAGACCGCCACGGTACAAAGGGTGGCCGTCGTCCTGAACCGCCCCGGGGTTTCCCAGGGAATACTGCAGTTCGGGGGCCAGTACTTGCACTGCGGGGAACCCATGAGGACCAGTAGCTGCGAGCTACGGCGGATCCAGGCCCCGCTTGTCCTGAAGCCTGGGGGCCAACTACGCATGTACGAGGTCATCATCAATACCCGCATCCTCCGCTGCCCGTGCGGCTTCCGCATGGAAATCCCGGACTAGATGCGGTAATCACGCGCCATCAGCAACGAAGCAAGTTTTAACAGAGGTAGAGGAACAGGAAGGGAAAACATGCAGACCGATTCAAAGAAGGACGAGTCTCCAGTTACCGGGACTGATCACAGGCCGGTTAGAAAGCACAAGCTTCCGGATCCGCCGGACCCAGACAATCTTCCGATCGACTACCCCGCCTCCGGGTGGGATATCAACAGGTACTCCCCGAGTGTTGCGCGCGAGCTTCATCGGCGTGCCACCCACCTACGGGGCGTTTGACCTTGAGTGACTTCCCGCCGGACCCTTCACATCCCGATCCCACCAGGGAACCGGGACCCACACCGGAGCCCGTTCCCCTTCCGGAACCAGGGCCTCCCCCGGTCCCAGACCCAACGCCGGGGCCAACTGTGCCGTCACCCCCGGCGCCGCCGGGTCCTGGACAACCGTCTGGACAACCGCCTCTTTAGGAGGTTTCCCCCCATAGACCGGATCCCGGCAAATCCCCCAGTCAGGATCCGACGCAAGGGCATGTCGCACTACAGGGAGTGCGGCATGCCCTTTGGCGCGCCCCGAAGGCACCCGCGAGCCGAGCATCCCACCACATGCAATCTTTGTTTATGTTGATTTCTATTGACTTACCAACATAAACAAAGATAGAGTCAAGCAATTCCACATCGTTGTGACAGCAGTCACTGATGCGGCTGCACTAACAAATGGCTTTACCGCAATGGAGGGTAAGTGTTCGCTGAAGAGCGCCAACAACTGATCTCCGCACTCGTCGCCGAGCGCGGACGGGTGAGCGTCACCGACCTCGCCGACCGTTTCAGCATCACCACGGAGACCATCCGCCGTGATCTCGCAGCTCTCGAAGTTTCGGGGAGCCTGCGCCGCGTTCATGGTGGGGCCGTCCCTTCGGACCGCTTGAGCACCCGCGAGGAAAGCATCCTTGAGCGCGCAATCCAGCGCCAATCCGAGAAACACCGCATCGCAACTGCCGCACTCGCCCTGATTCCGGAACTCACCACGGGGAGCATCCTGCTGGACGCCGGCTCCACAACGGAAACCCTGGCAGACCTGCTCGCCCAGCGCACACCCGCAGCCAACGGCAACGAAGAGCTCGTGGTCATCACCCACGCCATTCCCATCGCGGGCAAACTCTCCTCCACAGCCGGCATCGCCCTCCAAATCCTGGGCGGCCGCGTCCGCGGTCTGACCCAGGCCGCGGTGGGACAGTCCACGGTGGAGGCCGCCTTCAAGCTTCGTCCGGACATCGCCTTCGTCGGCGCAAACGGCATCCACCCCACCTTCGGGCTAAGCACGCCCGATCCTGAAGAAGCCGCGGTAAAAGCCGCCTTCGTCAAGTCAGCCCGCCGCGTTGTGGCATTGGCCGATTCCTCCAAGCTGGACGCCGAGACATTGGTCCAGTTCGCCACCCTGAAGGATGTTGACACTTTGATTACAGACAGTGAACCCTCCGCTGAACTCAGCGCAGCCTTGGCCGACGCCGGCGTTGACGTGGTGATCGCATGATCGTCACACTGACGGCCAATCCAAGCCTGGACCGCACAGTCGAACTTCCGGCACCTCTCGCCCGCGGCGGGGTACAGCGCGCTGTCGCCGTCCACCAGGAGTCGGGCGGAAAAGGCGTCAACGTTTCCCGCGCCCTGGTGGCCTCGGGCCTGGAAACACTAGCCGTCCTTCCGGGCGCTGACTCGGATCCGGTACTTTCCGGACTGCACGACGCCGGTGTGCCGTTCGCTGCCCTACCCATCGGTCAGGCGCTACGCAGCAACGTCACCCTCACCGAACCGGATGGCGTCACGACCAAGATCAACGAACCCGGCCCGGAGCTGAGCGACGAACAGCAGGAAGCCCTGATCGGGCTGTTGCTGGAGCGCTCCCGTGGCGCCAGCTGGGTGGTTCTCGCCGGTTCGCTCCCACCAGGAGTGCCTGCGGATTTCTACGCCACAATCGCTCGTCGCCTCCGGTCGAACACTGATGGGTCGGCCATCCCCGGCATCGCCATCGACTCTTCCGGGGCTCCGCTTGCGGCAGCTTTGAAAGGCGATGCTGCAGGAAAACCCGATCTCCTCAAGCCCAACGCGGAAGAGCTCGCAGAGCTCGCTGCCGCTGCCGGTTTCACCATCGTCTCAACCGCTGACGAACTGGAAGCAGACCCGGCGAGAGCCGCCCAAGCTGCTGCCGCCGTCGTCGAAAGCGGTGTGGGCGCCGTTCTGGCAACACTCGGATCCAAGGGCGCAATCCTGGTGACGGCTGATGGGGCGTGGCTTGCCACGCATCCTCCCATCCAGGCCGTCAGCACGGTGGGTGCCGGGGATTCTGCACTGGCCGGCTACTTGCTGGCTGCTATCCAAGGCGGTTCCGCCCAGGACTGCCTTCGTCAGGCCGTGGCACATGGTGCCGCTGCTGCTTCGCTGCCGGGCTCCACTGTCCCTGCAGTCCACCAGACAACCCCCAACGCCGTAACCATCACGGCCCTCCAGAAGGACTAACAGTGACTCAGCTGATAACACCCCAATTGGTCACCCTCGACCAGAACCTGGGCGACTCCCCTGCCGACATCATCCGCGTTCTGGCCGGCAAAGTCGCCGCTGCTGGCCGTGCTTCCGAGGTTGAAGGGCTCTTCACGGATGCCTTCGCCCGCGAGCAGAAGACCGCTACCGGCGTCCCCGGCGGCATAGCGATTCCGCACTGCCGCTCGGCCGCAGTCACCGAGCCCGCCCTTGCCATGGCCCGTCTGTCCCACAAGGTGGACTTCGGCGCCAAGGACGGCCCGGCTGACCTCATCTTCTTCATCGCAGCCCCGGACGGCGCTGATCAGGAGCACCTGAAGCTGCTCTCCAAGCTGGCCCGCTCCCTCATCAAGAAGGACTTCACGGCAGCGCTGCGCGCCGCAGCCACTGAGCAGGACATCGTGGACCTCGTGGATGGAGCCTTGGCTGACAAGCCGGCCGCCGCGGCCGCCGAACCTGCAGCGGCACCCGCTGCCGCTGGAGCTACTGCCGCATCGACCACGACGGCGGCTGCCGGACCCAAGCGCATCGTCGCTGTGACCGCGTGCCCCACTGGCATCGCCCATACCTACATGGCGGCTGACTCGCTGGTTGCCGCAGCCCAGGAAATGGGCGTCGACCTCCAGGTTGAGACCCAGGGTTCCTCCGGCGCCAAGCCGCTGGATCCGGCCATCATCGCCGCTGCCGACGCAGTGATTTTCGCTGTCGACGTGGACGTCCGTGGCAAGGAGCGCTTCGCCGGAAAGCCGGTCATCAACGCTCCGGTCAAGCGAGGCATTGATGAACCCACCAAGATGGTCCAGGAAGCGTTGGCTGCTGCGGATGACCCGCACGCACGCCGCGTCCCGCACTTTGGTGCCGAAGAGCAGGCCGAGCGTGCTGCTGAGGAAAAGGGTGAGCACATCGGCCAGAAGCTGAAGCGCGCACTCCTCACGGGTGTTTCGTACATGATCCCGTTCGTAGCCGGTGGCGGCCTGTTGATTGCCATTGGCTTCCTGCTTGGCGGTTACGAGATCACGGGCTTCGCCGACAAGATGCTGGTTGAGAACAACATCTTCAACCTGCCCACCGAGTTCCCGAACAACGCTTGGGGTCCGCTGGGCGCCTACATCGGTGCCGTGCTGTTCAAGATCGGCGCACTGTCCCTCGGATTCCTGGTTCCCGCCCTGGCCGGCTACATCGCCTACGCCATCGCTGACCGTCCCGGCATTGCCCCCGGTTTTGTTGCCGGCGCTGTATCCGGGTTCATGGGTGCAGGCTTCCTGGGAGCCATTGTTGGTGGTCTGCTGGCCGGCTACATCGCCTTCCAGATCGGCAAGCTCGATGTTCCCCGCTGGCTGCGTGGCCTGATGCCTGTGGTCATTATTCCGTTGCTCGCCTCCCTGGTGGCCTCCGGCCTGATGTTCCTGATCCTCGGCGCACCGATCGTGGCACTGACCAAGGCACTCAACACCGGCCTTTCGGGCCTGACCGGCGCTGGCGCAATCGTCCTCGGCGTCATCCTTGGCCTGATGATGTGCTTCGACCTCGGTGGCCCTGTCAACAAGGTTGCCTACTCCTTCGCAGTTGCCGGTCTCGGTACCGCCACCGTGGCAAACCAGGCACCGTGGCAGATCATGGCCGCAGTGATGGCAGCGGGCATGGTTCCGCCGCTCGCCATGGCCTTGGCTACGGTGCTGGACAAGAAGCTGTTCTCCTTGGCTGAACGTGAAAACGGAAAGGCCGCATGGCTTCTGGGTGCATCGTTCATCTCCGAGGGCGCCATCCCGTTCGCCGCTGCTGACCCGCTCCGCGTCATCCCTGCCAGCATGGTGGGCGGTGCCGTAACCGGTGCCCTGTCCATGGCATTTGCGGTCACGTCCAAGGCTCCACATGGTGGCATCTTCGTGTTCTTCGCAATCGACAATTTCCTGTTGTTCTTCCTGTCGATCGCTGTCGGTGTGGTCATCACCGCCCTCCTGGTGATTGCCCTCAAGCGCTGGGCTGTCCGCAAGCCTGTTGAGGCCGAGGCAGTTCCCGTCCCAGCAGGCGTGTAAGTCCCAGCAGGCGTGTCAGCGCCGGCAGATACCCCGTCAGCCCAACAGCACCCAAGCAATCAGAGGACCAGATACATGCAGACCTTCTCAGGCGTAGGCGTAGCTCCCGGGCGCGTCCTGGCACCGGTAAAGCAGATGCCGAAACCGGTCCAGGAACCGCACGCGAACGTCAACATTCCTGCCGACGTCACGGTTGAATCGCAGGGGCAGCGCATCAAGGACGCTGCCAAAGCGGTCCAGGCGGAACTGAGGGCCCGTGCGGCTACGGCCAACGGAGAAGGCAAGGAAGTCCTGGAAGCAACGGCTTTGATGGCCGCCGACCCCATGCTGGTGAAATCGGCCATCAAGCTGTTGTCTCCCGAGGCTCCAGGCGGTGCACGGACTGCTGAACGTGCAATCTGGGAGGCTGGCGGAACGGTAGCTGAGACCCTCAAGGGCCTGGGCGGGTACATGGCCGAGCGCGTGGCGGACGTCCTCGATGTCCGGGCACGCATCGTGTCTGAGCTTCGGGGCCTGCCAGCACCTGGGATTCCCGCCTCTGATGTCCCCTTCATCCTGGCGGCTGAGGACCTGGCGCCTGCTGATACTGCAACGCTGGACCCCTCCAAGGTAGTCGCGCTGATTACCTCCAGCGGCGGACCTCAGTCGCACACAGCCATCCTTGCCCGCGCTCTTGGCCTGCCCGCCGTAGTCGCTGCTCCAGGCGTAGACGAGATTGCGGACGGCACTGAGGTTTATGTGGATGGCGCCGCAGGCACCATCACCGTTGAGCCCGGTGAAGACCTGCGGTTGGCTGCCAAAGCGTGGGCCACACAGGCTTCCACGCTGACGGCCTTCAGCGGGAACAACACCATGGCAGACGGTTTCCGGGTGCCGTTGTTGGCAAACGTTGGCACTGGCGCGGATGCGGTCAAAGCGGCCGACGCCGGCGCCGAGGGCGTTGGACTTCTGCGCACGGAATTCTGCTTCCTGGATCGCGACGACGAACCCTCTGTGGAGGAACAGATCGCGGCCTACGGGGCGGTCTTTGCAGCCTTCCCGGGTAAGAAAGTTGTGGTCAGGACCCTGGACGCGGGCGCGGACAAGCCCCTGCCGTTCCTCACCAATGCCGACGAACCGAACCCTGCTCTCGGTGTCCGCGGATACCGCACGGACCTCACGTCCCCCGGTGTCCTCGAACGGCAGCTCGAGGCCATCGCCGCCGCCGAAGCAGCCAACAACGCCGAGGTCTGGGTCATGGCACCCATGATCTCGACGGCGGACGAGGCCGCGCGGTTCGCCACACTTTGCGCCGCCGCCGGACTCAAAACACCGGGCGTCATGGTGGAAGTTCCTTCGGCAGCGCTCACCGCCGCCACAGTTTTGCGCGAAGTGAGTTTCGCTTCCCTGGGCACAAATGACCTCACCCAGTACGCCATGGCAGCGGACCGCCAGCTTGGTCCGCTCGCCACCCTGAACGATCCGTGGCAGCCGGCAGTCCTGCAGCTGGTCAAGCTAACGGCCGACGGCGCCGCCCAGGTCAGCGGCGAAACCGGCACCGCAAAGCCGGTTGGCGTCTGCGGTGAGGCAGCAGCAGACCCGGCCCTCGCCGTCGTACTCGTTGGACTTGGCGTGGCGACGCTGTCAATGAGCGCCCGGGCGCTTGCCGCCGTCGCCACCGTACTTGCCACTGTGACTGTTGCCCAGGCGCAACAGCTGGCAGCGACCGCCCTGGCGGCTCCCAACGCAGCCGCGGCACGCAGCGCGGTCCGGGCCCAGCTTCCCATCCTGAACGAGCTCGGCCTCTAGAATTCCCCACAACCACCCACATCAAAGGAGCACCAATGCCTGAACGTACCGCCACCATCGCAAGCCGCGTCGGCCTCCACGCCCGTCCGGCAGCCATCTTCGCTGAAGCCGCAGGCGACCTTGACCTCGAGGTCACGATCGCCCGTGAAGGCGAGCCGGCCGATGACGCCATGGACGCAGCGAGCATCCTGTCCCTCATGAGCCTGGGCGCCTCCCACGGCGACGTCGTAGTGCTGCGCGCCGAAGGCGAAGGCGCAGAAGCAGCCCTGGACAGCCTGGTGAAGATCCTCGAAACGGACCACGACGCCGAGTAAGACCATTTGAAGGGAGCGCTCTTAGCCGCTCTCGCGGGGCTAGCTGTAGACGAGACGTGCAGATACCGTTACATGTGTAACTATTAGCGTATTGACACTATTAGTTACACATGTAACGGTTAGTCCATGAGGAAGAGGCGTGAGCTGACGGTTGCTGAGGCTGCCGAACGCCTGGGTCGAAGCAAGATGTCCATCCACCGACTGATTGATTCGGGCCAGCTGATGCCTGCGGGAACGGCAGGCAAGACCATCCTGATCGAGCCCTCATCGGTCGAACGTCTGGCTATCACGGGTACCCGCAGGGGTAGGCCCTGGACAGCGAAAACAGCATGGGCGGCGTTAGCACTGCTCTCCGGCCAAGACCCCAACTGGGTATCCACGTCCGAGAAGTCCCGCCTCAAGAGCCGTCTCCGTACACTGGACGCAAACGCCGTCTGTTCCCTCGCGCGGCACAAAGACCACACCATCCGGTACCGCGCCACGCGGGAGGCCGTTGACCGGCTGAACGATCACCTTATTGCCAGCGGCGCCTCTGCCATGCGGGACAGATCCACCGCGGAAACCTTCGGCCTGTCAGGAGGTAGCGGGATCGCGGAAGGCTATGTCATGAGTGGGGATGCCCGGTCCCTCGCCAATGCCTTCGGACTGGTTGAAGACGCAGACGGCAACGCCATAATCCACGAAGTCGGGTTGGAGGAACCGTTCACTGAAGGACGCGTACCCGTGGCCGCCATCGCTGTGGACCTCATGGGCTCCCTGGCCACCCGGGAACGCACCGCTGGCCAGCGCGTCATCGACAAGCTGCTCCATGGCTGAACCTGACCTGACGGAAGTGGTCATGGCCTCTGGCCGGCCAGTCTGGGACATCCCCGTTCCACCGGGTGGCTGGGGCACGCCGTGCCCGCAGTGTGTTGAACTGGCCAGGGCACTACCCTCCACTCAATGGACGCTCGTAGGTGGTCTCATGGTCCAGCTTCACTCCGCCGCAGCTGGGCTGGCCGCCTCCCGACCCACCGCGGACGTTGACATTGTGCTGCACGTTGAAACCGGGGCGGCAACGACGGCGTCGGTAATCGCCGTCCTGTCGACACTCGGCTATACGCTACAGAAATCCATCGACCATGACGCCCCGGCCCACCGCTTTGTCCGCGACAAGGAGCAGATCGACGTCATGATTGCCGACCAAATGCCTACAGAAAGAGTGCCGACGATCGGCGGCCGCAAACCGTTCCAGGTATCCGGCGGCACGCAGGCGCTGCAGCGCACGGTCAACTGTCGGCTGACCGTCGACGACGACGATCCCGTTCTCATCAGCATCCCCAACGTGCTGGGCGCCCTGGTCATGAAAGGCGCGGCTTACCGGGAGGACTCCCGCGACAAGGACCGGCATTTGGATGACGCCGTCGTCCTGTGCGCCAGCATCAACAACCCGTTGGCCACCGCCAAGGAAATGAAGGGCAGCGACAAGTCCCGGGTTCTGGCGCTGCATAAAGTCCTGGAAGACCCGGGCCACCGGTCCTGGCAATTGCTGGAGCCCCCAGTCCAAACCCTGGCGCAAGACGCACTGCGTATCCTGTCCGCAAACCTTCAAGTGCCGCCGGCAAACCGACTCAGCAGACGTTGATCAACACGCGCCAGGGAGGCAAAAACCACTCAAGGCGGGCCGCCTTCAGTGGCCGACCCCGGCTTCCAGTTCTCCCAGGTAGGCTCTGAACGTACCACCACCATCGCAGGCCGCGTCGGCTCCGCGCCCGCCCGGCAGCCATCTTCATGAGCCTGGTGAAGATCTAGCTCTGCTTCCCAATGAGGAAGGCTGCAATCGAGGCCTCGGTGGGACTTACGGCCTGCAATTCCCCGGACAGGTAGGCCTCCACGATCCTGGGGTCCACATAGGAGGTACGCGCCACGGTGGGGGTGTTGCCCAGCAGTTGGGCGGCGTCCTTCATGGCCTTCACCAAAGCCTGGGGCCGCGTCATGGAGCCTTCGGACTTCAACAAGGACAGGGCCGCCGCCGAGGTCCCCTTCCACGTACGGAAATCCTTGGAGGTGTAGGCGGCTCCGGCGATTCCGCGCAGAAACTCGTTGATCATGGCAGCATCTATCGAAACCCATGAACCATCGGATTGGTAGGCCAGCAGCCGTTCCTTGCCTGGCCGGCGCGCCAGCGGCCCCAGGAAAGCTGCCAGCGCGGGATCCTGGATGGAGATGTCCCACCACTGCCCGCTCTTGCCAGGGAACTTCAGGCCGACGCCGTTGTCCTTGATTCGCGCGTGCCGGCACCTGAGCGTGGTGAGTCCATAGGAGCCGTTCTGACGCATATAGCTTTCAGAGCCCACGCGGAGAGCGCCAAGATCCATGAGACGCACGGCTGCGGCCAGGGTCTGCTGCCGGGGAGACGAGGTGTCTTTCAAGTGCAGCGTGACAGCCCGGCGAACGGCAGGGAGCACCGAGCCCAATTCCGCGGCCCGCTGGAACTTCTCGGTGTCTTTACGTTCGCGCCATCGGGGGTGGTACATGTATTGGCTTCGACCCGCAGCGTCCACCCCCGTGGCCTGAATGTGCCCATTGCTGTCGGGACTGATCCACACCTCGGTCCACGCAGGCGGGATCGCCAGCGCATTAATGCGCTGGCGATCCTCTTGGCCTACCAGGCTCCCGTCGGGATACCTGTAGCTGAAGCCTTTACCTGACCTGCGCCGTTCAATGCCGGGCTTGGAAAGGTCGCTTCGCCGAAGCCTTGGCATTTTCAGTAATCGAGTCCAGGGCTAGGCTTCGTCGGGATCCGTGACCGCGGCTCCCGCGCCCATGATTTCGGCGTTGATCATCCATACGAGCTGCTCCAGGCGGGCGATGAATTCGTGCAGAAGATCCGCTGTTGTGGGGTCTTCTTCATCCACCTCGTCATGGACATCCCGCATCGTCTGGACGGCCCTCTCCACACGCTCGGTCACCAGCTTGACGGCGTTCTTGGTGTTGACCAGACCGCCCGGGAATTCTTCAAGGCGCGTGCCAGCCGAGATGGTCCCGCTCCGGCCATCGGGGAGCGCGTGAAGGGCTCTCATCCGCTCCGCGGTGTCGTCCGCGAATTTACGGGTGGCGGCAACGAGTTCGTCCAACTGGAGGTGAAGGTCACGGAAATTCGGACCGACGATGTTCCAGTGCGCCTGCTTGCCCTGGAGCTGTAGCTCGATCAGGTCAGTCAGGACGATTTGAAGGTTGTCTGCAAGCTGTTGTGACGCTTTCATGTTTTCCTCTCCTTGGACGGTCGGTGCAAGCGAAAAACCCTGATGTCGAATTCCTTCGATGTGGGTCAATCATCAAGTGGCGACTTCAATAACTCTTTCATAAGGATGCTTAGTAGTACAATGAAGAGTGTTGCTGTTCACATCTGGCGAACTCCACCCCATGGTGGGGACCGGAAGTGGTAGCGATAAAAGGTACTCGGAGGCGGTGGAACGCTCCCAAGTACCCGTAGAAGTAAATAGGAATGCATAGTCAGGAATCCAAAAGATTCTTTGCGGATTCCCCCAGAAAGGAATGTGCTGACCATGAACACGCTTCTGATCATTGCTGGTGTAGTTGCAATTGTCCTTCTGTTGGTGGGCGGCTTCTCGCAGGCCCTGAACTGGCTGCTGTGGGTAGGCGTGGTCCTCCTCGTTATCGCAGCTATTGGCTGGTTGCTCAGCTTCATGTCCGGCCGCAGGGGACATACGGTATAGGGCACGCACCGCGACAATGACCCGCACCGGCCAAGTACTATGGTCGGCCTGCCGATGAATACCGCGGAACGTGAGGACTGTCCCACCGCAGTGGAACTGTAGGCAGGGGCAGTCCTCCGGCGCATCCGGCACCCGGACAGCCACCTCCGGCACCGGATACCCCCACCCAAACAGGCGCTTTAGCCGCCCGTCGTGGGAGGAGGTGCCGCGTCAGGATCCCGTGGAGTAGGGAATTCGTCCGGCGATTCCGGAACGGGAGAAGTATCCGGGTCCTCCGGAGTGGGGCTGCCCTCAGGTGGTTCCCCCGGTCCGGGAGGCGTTCCCGGCGATGGCCGTTCGGGTGTTTCTCGCTCCGATCCCTGTCCGGGCAGTTCCTGCTCCGGGGTTGGTGTGCCATAACCGCCGGCAGCGTCTTCCGGGTCAACGCGGTGTTCGTCCTGACTCACTTCTTCCTCCTTGGAAATCCTTTGAGGCCCCGAAAATTGTTCGAGGAATGCTGACAGTTCGACCGTAGTCCGGTGTAGTGTCAGCGTCCACCAATAGCTATCTGGAGGTGTACGGATGATAGAGCCGGAGCAGGTTCCCAGGACCGGCAGGAACGAATCCGTTGAAGAACGGATGGACCGTAACTGGATGGAGCTGATCCAGGAACTGCGGGTGCTCCAGACCGGCGTGCAGATCCTGGGCGGCTTCCTGCTGACCCTGCCCTTCCAGGCGCGCTTTGACCACTTGGACGATTGGCAGCGCGGCCTCTACCTCTTCAATGTCATGGCAGCAGCCCTGACAACTGCTTTGATCCTTCTTCCGGTCAGCGTGCATCGCCGCCTTTTCCGTCGGGGGCTCAAAGCCACGCTCGTCTCCAGCGCGGACGCCATCACCAAATGGGCATTGGGAGGCGTAGCCATCCTGATTGTGGGTTCGGCCACCCTGGTCTTCGATGTGACCGCCGGCCGAACAGCAGCCGTGGTTGCCGGTAGTTTCATCATCCTGGTCCTGCTGCTCCTCGTTGTGGGCATGCCCATCTGGCTGCAACGGCGGGCCCTGCAAAACGGGAACGGCAAGAGTGGAAATGCACCGTGAGCAAAACTGACATCAATACGAGAAAGGAAGCGCGCCATGCCTGGAAAGAAGAATTCGAGTCTGAAGGACCCGAAGCTATATGAAGAACTCCGCGACGAAGGGGCCTCCAAGGAGAAAGCGGCCCGCATTTCAAATGCTGCGGCCAAGCAGGGGCGCCAGGAAGTAGGCCGCAAGGGAGGCAAGTCCGGAGACTACGACGACTGGACTGTGGACAAACTGAAGTCCCGCGCCAAGGAACTCGGAATCAAGGGCTACTCCGGCAAGAAGAAGTCCGAGATCATTTCAATGTTGCGGAACCACTGATATTCATAAAGAAAACCGCGTCGGCCGTTCATCATCACCGGCCGACGCCGCTTCGCTAATTAGCCGCTGAGCCGCATTAGTCGGTGAGCCGCGGGACGGGCCTTAACCTTTTGAGCCAGGTTTCAGTCTGCGCAATGTGTGCCGCCATCGCAGTCGCAGCCAAAGTGGGGTTTCGCTGGGCAATCGCCTCCACAATCGCAGCGTGGCCGGCCGTGCTCCCTTCACGCACAGTGGTGCCCTCGTCGCCGTCGAAAATATGGAAGTGGCCACCACGCGAACGGAAAAGGCGCACCAAGCCGGCCAGAGTGGCGTTACCGCTTGCCCTGCAGATTTCCTCGTGGAACTGCGAATCCAGTTCAGAATATTCGGAAGGGTCGTCTGTGCCTTCCATGCCGGCCACCAGCGCCGTCAGGGTAGCCAAGGCGGCAGGTGTTGCATTTGCGGCAGCTGCGGACGCGGCGTGCGACTCCATCAATCGTCGGATTTCGAAGAGCTCCAAAAGGCCATCCAAGGGAAGCAAGTCCACCAGCAGCGCGAAGTTCTGAAGGATGACGGTGGGTTCTAAAGAGGAGATATAGGTCCCCGAACCGTGCCGCGACTCCATGATTCCAAGTGCTGACATGGCGCGGACAGCCTCCCGCAGAGAGCTCCTTGAGACTCCAAGCTGGGCGCACAGCTCCGCTTCGGGAGGGCATTTCTGCCCGGGCAGCAGTTCGCCGGAGGCGATCTTGTTTCGCAGGCCCTGCATGGCCGTTTCAACTGCACTCAATTAGCCGCCTCCTCCAGACTCGGTACACGCTACAGCACCTTTGCAAGTGAGTAGTGGTATGACATCTTGTCAGACTTCGTATCGCAAGACATCTTATCTCTTGCGAGGTATAGCGGCTAATTTGCTCGGATTCTCGCCAATCTTGGGAAAGTCATCTTATGACTTTGGAAAGTTGTCTGTTGTCTTGGCGCCACGTGTGAGGTAACTTACAGACAGTCCCGCCTCTCCGAGCAAGAAGGCCCCTGTGTACACAGCCAGCAACCTCACCGCTCCCCGTCCCATGATGACCCCGGACGGCGAGCCTTCCTCCTCCGACTGGAGCCTCACTCCCACCAAGGTCCACCTGAATCACGGCTCATACGGCTCCGTTCCCCGTGCGGCGCAGGAATTCCAACTGGAGCTCAAGGTCCGCATGGAAGCAAACCCTTGTACGTGGTTCATGGGGCAGTACAACGCGGTGGCGGCAGCGCGTACGGAAGTTGCCGCGTTCCTCGGAGTCGACGCCGTGCATGTGGCACTCGTCCAAAACGCCAGCGCCGGGGTCAGTGCCGTGTACAACTCACTGGAGTTTGCACCTGGCTCGGAAATCGTGATGACGAACCACGCCTACGGAGCCGTACTGCACGGGGCTTACCGGGTGGCCGGAAGATACGGCGGTCGGGTCCGAATCGCGGAAGTGCCGCTGGATGCGGATGCAGTGACCGCAATCGCCCTTGTCATGGCAGAAGTCAGCAACAAGACGGCCCTCATCGTGGTGGACCAAATCACCTCGGCAACGGCTCGGGCTTTTCCCGTAGAGGCCATCGCCGAGGCAGCATCGGCCAAGGGCATTCCCGTGCTCGTGGACGGAGCGCATGCGCCAGGGATCCTGGAATCGCCCGTTCCCGACTTTGACGGGTTCTGGGTTGGCAATCTCCACAAGTTTGCTTGCGCTCCGAGGGGTACGGCCGCCCTCGTCGCCCGGGGTCCACACGCCAACAAGCTAACCCCGCTCATTGACTCGTGGGGCTTTCCCCACAGCTTCCCGGAGAACTTCGATCACGTCGGAACCCAGGACGTTACCTCCTGGATGGCCGCCGGCACGTCGTTCAACACCATCGCGCAACGGTACAGCTGGGGAACTTTCCGCAGCTATGCCAACGCACTCTGCGACTATGGCGAGTCCCTCATTGGCAGCGCCTTTGCGGACTTCACAGGGCAGGACCACACAGTAGACGTCGGCATGCCCGTGGGGCCGCTGCGCTTGGTCCGCTTGCCGCAGGGCCTTGCCACGACGCACGAGGATTCGCATAACGTTCGGGCTTTCATCTCGGACGAGCTGGACATCGAAACAGCGGTGACCACCCATAACGGTGAGGGTTTCCTGCGACTCTCCGCCCACCTCTATAACTCGCCCACGGACTTCGAGATTTTCGCCGCGAAAGCCGTACCTGAACTTGTGCGGCTCGCCCGAGCCCTCTAGACACCACCACCTGCGCCGCGCTACCGACGCAGGGATTGCCCACCTCAACCAAATCAACGGAGGACCCACGTGAAATCCAGAATAATGGCGTCTGCGGCAGCAGGCCTGGCGGCTGTTCTTGCACTTGCCGGATGCGGCGGCGGCCAGAATGCTGCCGATGGCAAAGTCACCTTGAAGATGGTGGAAAGCCTGACCAACCCAACCAGGACAGAAACCCTGAAGAAGCTGATTTCGGGCTTCGAGCACGAAAACCCGGGCATCAAAGTCGATCTCATTTCGCCTCCCACAGATCAGGCTGATCAGAAGATCCAACAGATGCTCCAGTCCGGCAAGGGGATCGACGTCGTGGAAGCGCGTGACATCACGGTGGGATCCTTCGGCGCCAACAATTGGCTCTATGACATGACCAAGGATCTGGACGGCTGGGATGGCTGGAACAACCTGACGGAAAACGCGGTCACGTACTCAAAGCAGAACGGCAAGACCTACTACATCCCTTACGGTTTCTACGGCCTTTCCCTGTTCTACCGCTCCGACCTCGTCAAGAACGCCGGGTTCGACGGTCCGCCCAACAGCTGGTCAGAGATGGCGGAACAGGCCGAAGCCCTGAACAAGCCATCGGAGAACAAGTTCGGATATGCGTTCCGCGGGGGAACCAATGCAAACTCCAACGCCGTGGCCATCATTGAGGCCTACGTAGCTGACGAGATCGACCGTGAGAACGCCTTCAAGCTCACCAGTGGCAAAACTATCTTCTCCTCCCCCAAAGCTCAGGAGGCGATGGACCTTTACATCGACCTCTTCAAGAAGGGATCGCCACCGTCCTCCGTGGCATGGGGCTACCCGGAGATGGTCCAAGGCTTCAGCAACGGCTCCACGGCCTTCCTGCTGCAGGACCCGGAGGTCATCGCCACGGTCAAGGAATCGCAGTCCATCAGGGAAGACCAGTGGAACGTTGCTCCCCTGCTGGTGGGCCCGGGCGGCAAAGCAGTGCAGCCGGTAGCCTCCGCTGGCTGGGGTATCGCGGAGTCGTCAAAATCCAAGCCGGAGGCAGTCAAGCTCATCAAATACTTGGCGCAGGGAGACGCCGCCACCACCTTCAGCAAGGACAACAGTCTGGTCCCCATCCTCAAGTCCGCAGCACAGGACAGCTTCTACAGCACCGGTCCCTGGGCGGCCTACGTCAAGATGACCGAGAACCCGGATACGTACGTTTCCGCAATCCAGCCCCGCAGTGTCTCTTGGTGGACGGAGTGGATCAAGAAGTCCGACGGCGAACTGCAGCGGGTGCTCACGGGGCAGATGTCCACGGCCGAGCTGCTGGCAAGCTGGGACACGTATTGGACCGAAAAGATGAAGGGATAGCTTCCGGTGAGTCTCGACGTCAAGCGGGCCGCACCCCCACTATCGGGCCGGAAGACCGTACAGCCGGATCCCGGCAGTGGCACCCTGTCCAAACGACGGTTCAGCGCCCGGACAGCTTTTACCCTGCTGGCCTTCCTGGCACCGGCCGCCTTGTTCGTAGGGGTATTCACCTACTACCCCATGATCTCCGGCAGCCAGATGGCATTCCGGAACTGGAACCTGAACGACCTTTCGGACACATCCTGGATTGGTTTTGCCAATTTCCAGAGCCTGTTCGATGCCCCTGAGTTCGGGACAATCGTCCGCAACACGGTGGTGTGGGTGGTTGGCTCGCTGGTTCCGCAAGTGGTGATCGGTTTCGCGGTGGCGCTGTTCCTGAAGCGGCGGTTCAGGATGCGTGGAGCCTACCAGGCCATGATCTTCTTCCCATGGGCTGTATCCGGCTTCCTCATCGGCATGCTTTTCCGGTGGATGTTCAATGCCGAATTTGGCGTGGTCAATGACCTGTTGATGAAGGCGGGGCTCATCAGCTCGCCCATTCCGTGGCTGTCCGATCCCGGCTTCGCCATGACGGCCATCATCATTGCCAACATCTGGTACGGCGTAACGTTCTTTGCCATCATGATCCTCGCCGCCCTGCAGTCGGTGTCCGACGAAATGTACGAGGCCGCTGCCTTGGACGGTGCCGGAAAGGTACGGACGTTCATCAGTATCACGCTGCCGAGCATCGCCACTACTTTGGCACTTACCATCCTTTTGCGAGTGATCTGGATCTTCAACTTTCCGGACATCATCTTTGCCATGACCGGCGGTGGACCGGCCGATCAAACCCACATAATCACGACGTACATGATCAAGATTACGCAGGAGGGTGACTACGGAAAGGCGTCCGCGCTTGGCTTGATCGTTGTGCTCACCCTGATGCTGTTCGCTGCCTTCTATCTCATGGCTGTCCGCTTTCGAAAGGGAGCCCAATGATCAACAGTCCGACGCTCGCAGGCAGGATTTCCAAGGTTATTTTCCTGGCGTTGTGCCTGGTCGCCACCGTGTTCCCGTTGTACTGGATCGTGGTGACGTCCCTAAAGGAGCCGGGGGCGATCTATTCGCTGCCACTGGATTACTGGCCGCGGCAATTGTCCCTGGACAACTACATCGGGCTCTTCACGAAGTCCGACTTCGGCCAGTACATGCTCAACAGCCTGGTGGTGGCGCTGGTGGCCGCCTCGGTGGCAACACTGATTTCGCTGCTCTCCGCCTACGTTCTGGCGCGGTTCCATTTCTCCGGACGCGGTGCCGTGCTGGGGGCATTCCTTGTGACGCAGATGATTCCCGGATTTATTGCCCTGGGTCCCCTCTACCTCATGATGACCGACTTCGGACTGGTGGATTCCAAGACAGGGCTGATCCTGATCTATATCGCGATCTGCATTCCCTTCTGCACCATCATGCTCCGTGGCTTTTTCGAGAATGTTCCTGACGCGTTGGAGGAAGCCGCCATGATTGACGGCTGCTCCAGGCTGAGTGCACTCTTCAAGGTCATTGTTCCCGTGATGCTGCCCGGCATTGCAGCGAGTTTCGTCTTCAACTTCGTCAATTGCTGGAACGAGCTGTTCTTGTCCGTGACCCTGATGAACAGCGACAGCAACAAGACCATTCCGACGGCGTTGGCCGGCTTTATCTCGAGCTTCAACATTGACTGGGGTTCCATGTCTGCTGCTGCGGTTCTGACGGTGGTTCCAACACTGGTGATCTTCGCCTTCGCCAGCAAGTTCATCGTCCAGGGACTCACCGCGGGTTCAGTCAAAGGCTGAGGAAAACGCACACAACTGGGTCGCATTTGTGCGCGTTTAGAGCGCCCAAAACGCGCACAAATGCGACCAAGTTGGGAGCCCGACGCCGGGTCACGCCTTTTTCTTGGCCCGCGCCTTTGGCTTGCTGGTAGTTTTGCTGGCGGCAGCGTCGTCGTCGGCCGCTTTTTCCTTGCCGCGTTTCTTGTCCAGGCTTCGCTTCAAAGCCTCCATGAGGTCGATGACGTCGCCGCCTTCCCCTTCGCCTTCCACGGCACCGAACGTCGCTTCCGTGTCCAGCGCCTCCCCCTTTTCCAGCTTGGCCTCGATCAACGTGCGGAGCTGCACCTGGTAATCGTCGGTGTATTCGTCGGGGTCGAAATCGTGGGCCATGGAGTCCACCAGCGCGGAGGACATTTCGAGTTCCTTATCGGAGATCTTGATGTCCGTCTCAAGCGAGGGGAACTTGGCCTCCCGGACTTCATCGCCCCAGAGAAGTGCCTGCAAAAGGAGTACGTCCCCACGTACGCGCAGGGCTCCGAGCCGCGTCTTCTGCCGCAGCGCGTACTGGACAATAGCAATCCTGTCCGTATCCTCAAGTGTCTGCCGCAGCAGCATATAGGCTTTGGGGGATTTGGAATCCGGCTCCAGGAAATAGCTGCGCTCGTACATGATCGGGTCCAGTTGCTCGGCAGGGATGAATTCCACTACCTCTATTTCGCGGCTGTTCTCTTCCGGCAAGGACTTCAATTCGGCCGCCGTGAGGACCACTGTGCGGCCTTCCTCTTCGTAGGCCTTGTCGATATCTTCGTAGGCAACAACATCTCCGCAAATTTCACATTTCCGCTGGTACCGGATGCGTCCGCCGTCCTTATTGTGGACTTGGTGAAGGCCAATATCGTGGTCCTCCGTGGCGCTGTAAAGCTTCACTGGTACGTTGACCAGACCGAACGCGATAGATCCCTTCCATATGGCCCTCATGCACCCAGTCAACAGCACAAGACAGCAGAGGAGAAGAGGTGGCAGGCAAGCAACAGGAGCGGGTGAACGTGGAAGGCCACGAGCTGACCCTGACCAACCTGGGCAAGATCATCTACCCCGAGACCGGGACAACCAAGGCCGAAGTCCTGGAATACTACGCCGCGGTAGCGCCTTTCCTCATTCCTGCCGCCGCCAACAGGCCCGTCACACGCAAGCGCTGGGTCAACGGAGTGGGCACTGCCGAGCACCCGGGACAGGTGTTCTTCCAGAAGAACCTCGAAGACTCCGCACCCAAGTGGATCCCCCGCACAGCCATCCAGCACTCGGACCACACCAACGTCTACCCCATGGTCAACAACCTCGCCACGCTCACATGGATGGCACAGATAGCTTCCCTGGAGATCCACGTCCCCCAATGGCAGGTTGACGCTGAGGGTAATCCGCTCCGGCCGGACCGCTTCGTCCTGGATCTTGACCCCGGTCCGGGTGCAGGCCTGCCTGAATGCGTTGAAGTGGCCAAACTTGCCCGCTCCATCCTGCAGGACATGGGCATGGAACCGGTCCCGGTGACCAGCGGCAGCAAGGGCATACACCTCTACACCGGACTGGAGGGGACGCTGAAGTCCGAGCAAGTATCGAGCTTCGCCCATGAGCTGGCGCGCGCACTTGAGTCCGACCATCCCGAGCTGGTAGTCAGCGACATGAAGAAGTCCCTCCGCCACGGCAAAGTGTTGGTGGACTGGAGCCAGAACAGCGGCAACAAGACCACCATCGTCCCTTACTCACTCCGGGGCAAAGCCCACCCCACGGTCGCGGCGCCCCGCACGTGGCGCGAACTCTCCTCGAGCACCCTGGACCATCTTGATTACACAGCGGTGATGAAGCGGGTCAAGACCGGCAAAGACCACTTCGCCCCTATCTCGTCACGGCACCTCCCGCCGCACGGGGAGTATACGGATGACGACGACGGCGCTGGAGCCCGAAGCGGTTCGGCCACCCGCGAGCGCGTGGTGACTGTAGAGAACCGTCTCGCGAAATATGTGGGGATGCGCGATCCGGAGAAGACCCCGGAGCCGTTCCCGGCGTCGTCGGCTGCTTTTGCCTCGCCGACGTCCAAGGGCTCCTCCTCAGACCAGCCGAAGCCGGGCGACCCCGCGCAGCCGGGGGGAATTTTCGTCATCCAGGAGCATCACGCCCGGCGCTACCACCTGGACCTGCGTTTGGAGCGCAACGGCGTCCTTGCGTCCTGGGCTTTGCCGCGTGGTATCCCGGAGACGCCGGACCGGAACAACCTTGCTGTTCACACGGAAGACCATCCGATGGAATACGCGGACTTCGCTGGCGTCATTCCCAAAGGTGAGTACGGAGCAGGGACCATGACCATTTGGGACCGTGGCGAGTACACGTGCGAGAAATGGCGGGACGGCAAGGAAGTGATCGCAACGCTAACCGGCCAGCCAGGTGGTGGACTGCACGGGACCAAGCGTTTAGCACTGATCAATACCGGTGACCGTTGGCTGATCCACTTGATGAAGGAACAGCCAGGTGGACGGCTTCGCAAGGGCACGGCCAGCCCTTCGAACAAGGTCGCGCCTGTCGCGGCATCAGAGCCAACCGCTGCCGAGCCGATGCCGAACTACACTCCGATGCTTGCCACGTCCGGCACCGTCGCCGACCTTCGCGGCGACGACTGGCTGTACGAACTGAAATGGGACGGAATCCGGGCCATCATCACCGGCACCGACGGCAGGATCCGCCTGATGAGTCGCAACGGCAACGATCTCACCGCCACCTACCCCGAACTAACGGACCGATCATGCTGGCCCGACGGCGCTTTCGTGGCCGACGGTGAAATCGTGGCGCTTGGCAAGGGTTCACGGCCTGATTTTGGCCGCCTGCAGCTGCGGATGAACCTGGTGAAGACCGCAGACATTGAACGAGCCCGTGCGTCCGTTCCGGTGCAGCTCATGCTGTTCGACCTCCTGTACGACGGCGGCAGGGACCTCGGCGGGCTGCCTTTCCGTGAGCGTCGGGAACGGCTTTCGGCGTTTGCCGGACGCCTTCGCGCGGGCTGCCCGCTTCACGTTTCAGCCGTGTTGGACCACGACGTCGAAGACCTCATGACAAGCGCGGCTGAGCTCGGCTTGGAAGGAGTGATGGCGAAGAAAGCAGATAGCCGCTACGTGATCGGCCGGCGTAGCCGCTCGTGGATCAAACTCAAGCTGGAGCAGAGCCAGGAAGTGGTTGTGGGCGGCTGGCGTCCGGGGGCTGGTGCCCGGAACGGGACCTTTGGCTCGTTGCTGTTGGGCATTCCGGAGGGCGGGAAGTTGCACTACGTGGGTCGGGTGGGCACCGGGTTCAAGGAGTGGCAGCTGAGGGATGTCATGGAGAAACTGGAGCCCCGCCTGACTGCTGACTCCCCCTTCGCCGATATCCCCCGCGAGGACGCCGCAGGTGCCCGCTGGGTGGATCCGGAGCTGGTAGCAGAAGTGACCTTCGGAGAATGGACGGGCCCTGGCAGGCTACGGCATCCGGTGTGGCGTGGGTGGCGTCCTGACAAGTCCCCGGAAGACGTCAGCCAGCCCAACTAGGTCGCACTTGAGCGCGTTTTGAGAGCTCTAAACGCGCTGTGCTGCTACCTAGTTGGGCTGGCTACGGTAGGTGACGCGCTCAGGAGGAGTGCGGCATCTGCGGGCGGCTTGTCCGGTGGACCGCCGTCACGGCTGCGCCCTGGCCCATTCGCCCGTGGGCTTGATCGCGGTCCTTCGGGTGTCGGCGCTTACCGCTGCCGTCGGGCCAGTGCTGCTCCTGGTCCAAACCCAGAGATACGTCAATGCTTGCCGGTTCAGGCATGGGAGCCATGTCCATGGCCTCCACCAAGTGGCTGGCCACCTCGGGATCGATATTTTCGGCTTGATTGTTTGCAGTCATGGTTCTTCCTTTCCCTATGGAACGAAGGAATTTCAATACTAGGTGGGCCGAAGATGGTTGTCTGCAGGAACTTAGCTGCGTCCAGGAATCACCAACGTACCTTCTTCTCCGTCTTGGCCTGCTTGCCGCTGGCGGACGTAGGTTTGTGGCCCTTGCCCGTGCTTTGCCAGCCAGCGGGGGCGCCGCCGCCGGACTTGCTGGCGAGCATCGCTTTCTGGGCATCAGTCAGTTTGGACTTGATGCCGCCGGAGGCGGACTTTGGACTTCCCGACGCAGCGGGCTCCGGGGTGTTGTTTTCGGAAGGATTGGCAGTCATAAATTGGACTCCTCAGAGGTGTGAGTCCTGAAGAAGCACCAAAACCATGGCGTTTGCGGTTCGAGAAAAATGGCGTCGACAACGGGAACGGCATGGAGGCAGGGCCTCAACAGGCGTGGATTTTTGTCAGGTTAAACTCGGCTGTTCCGCTAAAGCAGAGGCCGGTCTACTCAAAAATCAGTGTTCCCATGCGTCATACCCTAACCAAGAATCGCCGCTTTTGTGAACCCCTCGACTAGCATGGCACCCGTGACCTGGAGAATGTCCGTCGCCACCACCCTCCGCGATGCCGGATGCGTTTTCGCGGAGGACGAGGCACAACTCCTCATCGAGGCTGCCACGAGTCCAGACCATTTGGACTTCATGGTGGATCAGCGCGTCAACGGGCTGCCCTTGGAACACATCCTCGGTTGGGTGGATTTCTGCGGGAGCCGCATGGTTGTTGAACCCGGCGTATTCGTTCCACGGCGTCGCACGGAGTTCCTGGTGCGTCAGGCAGCGAAAATCGCATGGCCGGGCGGCGTCGTCGTCGATCTTTGCTGTGGCTCGGGGGCGATCGGTGCGGCACTCAGCGATCTTCTGGGGAGCTGCGAGCTGTACGCCGCTGACATCGATCCGGTCGCGGTGAGCTGCGCGCGCAAGAACGTCGAGCCCCGTGGAGGGCGCGTCTTCGAGGGCGATCTATACGCCGCGCTCCCCCTTGAGCTTCGTGGACGGGTGGACGTGGTGCTCGCCAATGCCCCGTACGTACCTACGGGTTCCATCGGCATGATGCCGCCTGAGGCGCGCCTGCATGAACCGATGGTGGCGCTCGACGGCGGTACTGACGGTTTGGATGTCCAACGCCGGGTTGCAGTTGGGGCCGGTGAGTGGCTGGCGCCCGGTGGGTGGGTTTTGGTCGAGACCTCCCGGCAGCAGGCTCCGGAGACGGCGGCGCTCCTGACTGGGGCGGGGCTGATGGCCCGCGTGCTGACCGATGAGGATCACGATGCCACCTTGGTGGTGGGGGCCGCAAGGAGCCACTGAACCGCGGCTTCGGGGCTGAACACCCGCTCGTCAGTCCGATGCTCCTACCCTAAACACACATCTGCGCGGGTTCTTTTGGCCGTAGAGGTCAGATTTCGCGGACACACAGAGACAGTGAAGGCGGCACCTTTTCGGGTGCAGGGCTTCACTATTTCAGGGAGTGTCGGCCACTCTTTTGCTGCTAATGGCAGCTTCCAGGATCTGTGGTGGAAGCAGTACATTCAGCCGCTCCCCGCAAAGCCGCGTCACTTAACGTCCCACCCTGCAGTCTTCGCCGCCTCCAACTCGGCAAATTCGGCAGTCATTGTTCGGTGCGCGATGACGTCAGGGCAAAACTCCGTTCCTCGATCAAGAGGCTCCTGGTTCGTTTCGGATACCCGCCGGACAAGCAGCCGGAAGCGATCAAGCTGGTGATGGAGCAGATGGAGTCTATGGCACCCCGGTTTGCGGAGGCTCGGCTTTAGCTCGAAGCCGAGTCCTAAGACTGCACAATAAAACGGCTGCCCGGCTTGACGGGGGCGTTGTCCATGCCTCCCTCAGCCGCTCTGGTGATTTCCTCGTCCGAAACCACGCCAGCGTGTGCGTTGCGATGTCTCCTGGCCGATACGCTGGAATCATCAGGTAAGAGCCTGCTGTGCCGTTAATGAACAAAAGACCCGAGTGCAATCGGGTCTTTGTTCAGCGCGGTGCGGCTCATTGGTGCGGTCAGAGGGTCATATCCTCAAATCCGAACACTTTGAGTGTATGGCCCTATACACGTAGGGCGCAACGTTGTTGTGCCCATAGACACGTGCAGGCCGTGCCCTTTTCCTCTGGGAGGAGGTGCCGGCGTGGAATCCAAACGGAAACGTGAAGAACCATGGGGCGCCTGGAATCTGGCGGTCAACATCATCCGACTAGTCGTTGATGTCGTTCGCCTGTTCTGGCACAACATCCCCTAACCGGGAGCGGTGGCCATCGGCGCAATGCTGGTGGCCGCCGTCAATGCTCTTCGCGGCAGCTCCCAAACCATCAGCTTTTAGGCCTCAATCAGCCTCGTTAAGTGGCGTTAGCTAAACAATTTGGTAACAACGCGCTCCACGGGGCAAGATTCCGCGCCATTGCAGGGCAAGACCGGGCAAAAAGATGTAAGACAACTAGGCAAATTGCGCCCCCAAACACCCCATAAATCGGATCTCAACTGGGGTTTGAGGGGCAAACCGCGTAAAATTGAACACCTGCCCGGAGCGGGGCAGCCAGAAGTCGCAAGCAAATGACCTCCCTAGGAGAAGCCCAAATGCCCATAGACCAAAGCAACACCGTCTCTCCGCCAGGCGCAAGGAACGCCAATGGAAACCTGGTGCCGGCCGCTACAACGGCCGCTGCCAACACTGTAAAGAACCCCAAGAAAACGAAGCTCCGCACCAAGCGCCGGTTGAAAGAATCCGACGTCAATGTTGTGGACCAGCCGATGCTGAAGAAAGCGCTCGGCGGCACGATCGTCGGCAACACCATGGAATGGTACGACGTCGGCGTGTTCGGCTACCTCATCACCACCATGGGCCCCGTCTTCCTCCCGGAAGCGGACAAGTCCGTCCAGACACTCTTCCTTCTCGGCACCTTCGCCGCAACGTTTATCGCCCGCCCGCTTGGCGGCGTGGTCTTCGGTTGGCTCGGCGACAAAGTGGGCCGCCAGAAGGTGCTCGCAGCAACACTGATGCTGATGGCGGCAAGCACGTTCGCCGTCGGGCTTTTGCCCGGTTACGCGCAGATCGGCATCTGGGCCGCCGCCCTGCTGGTGATCCTCAAGCTCGTGCAAGGCTTCTCCACCGGTGGTGAGTACGCCGGTGCTACGACCTTCGTGAGTGAATATGCCCCGGACAAGCGCCGCGGCTTCTTCGCCAGCTTCCTGGACATGGGCAGCTACATCGGTTTCGCCCTCGGCGCTGCACTGGTTTCGGTCCTGCAGCTCACGCTCGGCCAGGCAGCCATGGAGGAATGGGGCTGGAGGCTTCCGTTCCTGATCGCCGGTCCCCTGGGCCTCATCGCCGTGTACTTCCGTAGCAAAATCGAGGAATCCCCGCAGTTCCAGGCCACCCTGGACGCCCAGGAAGCCATCGCCAAGGACGCCGCGGCACAAGATGCCAACGTCGCCAAGGGCCCGGTTGGCATTATCAAGGCCTACTGGCGCCAGATCGTGCTGGCCATGATTCTCGCCGCCGCAGCCAACACTGTGGGCTACGCGTTGACCTCCTACATGCCTACGTACCTCACGGATTCCAAGGGTTACGACCCCGTTCACGGCACCCTGCTGACCATTCCGGTCCTGGTGATCATGGCCGTGTGTATTCCGCTCACAGGTAAGCTGTCCGACCGCATCGGCCGCCGCCCCGTGCTGTGGATCGGCGCGGGCAGCACCATCGTGTTCTCCGTTCCTGCCTTCATGCTGATCGGCATCGGCGATATCTGGTCCACCCTGGCCGGCCTTGCCTTGATCGCTTTCCCGGTGACGTTCTACATTGCCAACCTGGCCTCGGCCCTCCCGGCACTGTTCCCGACGTCCAGCCGCTACGGCGGAATGGGCATCGCCTACAACTTCTCGGTGGCCATCTTCGGCGGAACCACGCCTTTCATCGTGCAGGGTCTCATTGAGGGCACCGGCGATGACATGATGCCTGCGTACTACCTGATGGCTACATCCATCGTGGGTGCGATCGCCATCTACTTCCTGCGTGAATCCGCCCAGCGTCCCCTGCCCGGCTCCATGCCCAGCGTGGACACTGCCGCCGAGGCCCGCGAACTCGTTGCCACCCAGGACACCAACCCGCTCATCAACCTGGACGAGATGCCTTTCGACGGCCAGCCCATTGACGATGACGTGTTCGGTCGGCGTGACAAGGACCTGACCCCGGCCTAGGGATCGCGTGCCTGCAACTTCTGCGCAGCGCTTTTCGATAGTTCGCGGCTACCCGCCGCCCACTGTAGCCACCAATGCCAAGGCGCTCTCCTTGGCATTGGTGGCTACGGCTGTTAAGACGCGTTGCTGCCGCTAACCCCGTTCCCAGACCGCACCCGCGTTGTTGCCCAACAACTTAATAGCGGCCTGGCAACGGGAATCCGAATCGGTCAGGATCCCAGCAAACCCTTGACCGCCTCGCCAATAATCCGCGCGCCCTCGGGAAATCCTCCGGGATTGGGCCCGGCGTAGTTGAGCCTTATGTACGGGCCTTCAGGTTCCGCGGGGAACCACTCCGTACCTGCGGCAATGAGCACCCCGGCCGCTTCGCAATCCTTGGTGAGCTGATCGACGTCGAACCCGTCCGGCATCCGCAGCCACAGGTTCAAGCCGCCTTTGGGCAGGTGGCTGAGGTGCGCCTCTGGAACGTGCTCGCGGATGCTGGTGACCAACAAGTCACGGCGCGACTGCAGCTGATGGCCCAGCCCTCGAAGATGCGTCTGCCAGCCAGGCTGAGTGACGACGTCGAGCGCTGCAGCCTGGAGCAGTCCGCTGACATACATCGATTCCGCAGCCTGCGCACCCATGATCCGTTCCCGCGCAGGACCACGGGCGATAATCGCTGCCACACGGATGGACGGCGAGACGCTCTTGGTCAACGAGCGGATGTACACCACGTGGCCGGAATCGTCCTTCGCGGCTAGCGGGACGGACTGCGCGGTGATACCAAAATCATGGGCCCAGTCGTCCTCCACAAGGAACGCTCCGTGCTGGCGGACAATCCGGAGGACCTCCTCGGCCCGTTCGGGTGACCATTGGGCACCCGTGGGGTTGGCAAAGTTGGGCTGGGCGTAGAACATCCGGGCCCCGGATTCCTCAAAAGCCCTCGCCAACTCGTCAGGATCCGGCCCGTCGGGGCCGGACGGCACCGGAATGACGCGAACGCCGGCCTGGCCAGCGGCCAGCAGCGCACCCCAGTAGCTGGGCGACTCCACCAGCAGTGGCCGCCCATGCCCCACCAAGCCGCTAAAAATCGAGCTAAGTCCGCTCTGGCTGCCGGGAAGTACGACGACGTCGCTCGGCTGGGGCGGCGTGACGCCAACCGGCGTCGAGGTGCTGAGCTCGTGCGCGAACCATGATTGCAGCTCGGGAAGGCCTTGGGCCGGTGGCCGCGACAGCGCAGCGTCTCCGCGGGCAGCCCTGGTTAGCGCGGCCCGAACGAGCCGCTCGGGCAGGAGTTCCCGGTCCGGATAGCCGGAGTGGAATGCGATGACGTCGTTCGAAGCGCTGCGCATGGCGCCAGAGTTCAGCAGGCGTGGCGTTTGGGCCGCTCGGAGTGCAGCCGTCTGCCAGCCGTAATCGGAGGGCCTGGCGGTGCGGTAGGCCCGGACGAAGGTGCCAACGCCGGGGCGGCTTTCTATCAGGCCTTGGGCAGTAAGGGTTCGCAAGGCCTTCTGCACCGTGACAGGACTCGCCCGGTATTCGGCCACGAGTTGGCGGGTTGATGGCAGCTTGGCTCCCGGCGCGGCCGCTGCGATCCACTCTTTTAGTCGCGAGACAATCCGGGAACTGCTATCGTTATTCATGAGTCACAATAGTAGCGCTACTACACTTTCACGGCCAGTGGTATCCAAGCGGACGTCGACAGGCGTTTGGTGGGGCCTTCTTGGCGTTGTCGCATTCTCGTTCACGGTGCCCTTCACCCGCGTGGCCGTTGAAGGCTTATCCCCCCTGTTCATCGGCGCAGGCAGGGCCGTTGTTGCGGCCGTTCTCGCAGCACTGGCTTTGGGCCTGACCCGACAACGCTCTCCGCAAGGCTTTCAATGGGTTCGATTGACTGTGGTAGCCAGTGGCATCGTTGCGGGCTTCCCCTTGCTGACAACGTTCGCGCTGACGTCCACCACCGCAAGCCATGGAGCCATCGTCATCGCGCTACTGCCTGCGGCCACTGCAACGGTAGCGGTGATGCGGGGCCGTGAGCGTCCGCGGCTCCTGTTCTGGGTCCTGACTGCCGTAGGCGTTATTGCCGCGCTGGTCTTCGCGTTGGTTCAGTCCGGCGGTTTCGGTCAGCTTCATTGGGCTGATCTTCTGCTTCTCGGCGCCGTGATTGCGGCAGCCATAGGCTACGCGGAAGGAGGTCTGCTGGCGCGGGAACTCGGCCCCTGGCAGACAATCTCGTGGGCGCTGGTGGTTGCCTCCCCGGCCATGCTGCTCTTGACGTTACTTTCACTGGGTTCGGGAGCGCCCTCGGCTACTCCGGTTCAGTGGTTGTCCTTCGCTTACCTGGGCATTGTGAGCATGTTCCTCGGATTCTTCGCCTGGTACCACGGCCTGGCAATCGGGCCCATGGCACAAGTCAGCCAGATCCAACTGGTCCAACCGGTCATGACCATCGCGTGGGCAAGCCTGCTGTTGGGAGAGTCGATGACGTGGACCACCGCAATTGGCGGGCTTGCCGTGATCCTCTGCGCAGGGGCCGCTGTCCGCGTAAGGCTCAACCCGCCGTCGAATCCCTGACTCTCCCACGCCACCGCCCTGATCTCGTAGACTCGGCCCATGCCTGACGCAACTGTGGGTTCGATCCATCACCTTGAGATCTGGGTGCCGCACCTTGAACGGGCGCGGGAGGAGTGGGGCTGGTTACTTGGCGAGCTTGGTTACAAGCCCTTCCAGGACTGGCCCACGGGCTGCAGTTGGAAGCTCAATGGCACGTACGTGGTGGTGGAAGGCACCGATGCCATCACCGGAACGGCCCACCGGCGCACGGATCCCGGGCTCAATCATGTCGCCTTCCATGCCGGCACCCGGGAAAATGTGGACCGGATTCGCGCGCTCGGGGCCGACGCCGGGTGGTACGAGATGTTCGAGTCGAAGTACCCGCATGCGGGCGGTCCGGATCACTACGCTGCTTATTTGATCAACACCGACAGTTACGAAGTTGAACTGGTGGCTGAGTAGTAGCTACGTCGGCGGAACCACCGGACGCCACATGACCACTCGAGGCCAACGCGTCAGCCCCAACTCAGCTTCGTGCTCCATGACCCTGGCCAGCTCCGGACCCCAGCTGCCGGCGTCGAGCGTTTGGAACCCCAGCCGCCGGTAGTACGGCGCGTTCCACGGCACGTCGCGGAAGGTGCTCAGCGTCTGGCGCTGCATGCCATGCCCCCTGGCCCACACCCGCGCAGCATGCAGCAGTTCGCGGCCGAGTCCTTGATGCGCTTGATCCGGGTGCACGGTTACTTGCTCCACGTGCGCGTTGCCATCAACAATGTCTGTCAATAGATACGCCACGGGGTAGTCCAGTCCATCCGCCCACACCCAGGCACGCCCGGCCGCCACGTAGGTATTCATCTCGTCCAGGGAGAAGGGTTCGTCGTCCGCGATCTGATCCATGCCCAGATCCCGGAAAGCTTCCCCTCCTGCCCGCTCAATGTCCTGCAAACGCGGCAGATCGTCTGTTCGAGCTAGCCGGATCACCGTTTATCCAGTGCGGGAGGTGCCTGTCCGACGAGGAATCCATTGCGCGTTTCGATCAAGTCCTGCAGGTATCTGGCCAGAACCAGCTTCTCGAGCAGGCGGCCCAGCGGCCCGAACGGGGCAGCGAATTCCACGGTGTCCACCATCAGCGTCCCGCTGCCGTCCTGCCGGAACTCGTGCGTGTGGCGGAGGTACTTGAAAGGGCCGCGCACTTGCTCATCAGTGAACGACGCCGGTGCCTCCATGCGCGTGATGCGGCTGGTCATGCGGAAACGGACTCCGAGGTGCCACGCCTGCCATGTGACCTGCTCGCCTTCGGAAATCAGACCCGTGGTGACGCCGTCTATGGCCTTTTCCCTGCTTTTAGTCATTGACCCCACGTGGGCATCGATGTTTCGGGAAAGGTCGAACAGCTCCTGTGGCGACATGGCGGAGCGGGTTCGGCAGACAAAAGCTACGGGCATACCTTGATCTTCCCAGACTCTGCCGGGCAGCGCTCTCCTCGACCTCATGTGGGAGGTACTAATGGAAGGGGTACTGCCAGGGCCTTGCTACGGGTTGTGACCCGGCTTATGGCGGCCACCCCTGCGCTCCTGATAATTTCCGATATTGAACCCTTCGCACGCGGCCTGAATGATTGGTGGTGTTTTCCCTGTCCCCCTTCATGGCGCATGCCCGGAAGCTCCACAAATTGGGGCCGGCTAACAACGACCGTCTCTCGGCAGTTCGGGTGGCCCTCAGTGTCGCAGTTCCGGGGCTGGTCCTGATTCTCCTAGGCCGTCCGGACCTGATGATGTATGCGGTGTTCGGCGCCCTCACTGGAATGTACGGACGCAACGAAACCCACCAACTGCGGCTCAAACACCAAGCCCAAGCTGCGCTTGTCCTGGTTGGCGGACTGAGCATTGGCACGTTTCTTTCCGTTAACCACATCCACTCCTGGTGGCTGGTGTTGGTGGCGACTCTCTTTGCCGGTGCGGGTTCCTTATATGCAGACGCGGTGCGTCTTAAGCCGATAGGGCCGTTCTTCGGCATCCTCGCACTGGGGGCCTGTGCGTCGGTCCACACCAGCGTTCCGTTCCTGACGGCGGTGCTGATCGGTACTGCTTCAGCGGCCTTTTCGATTCTGGTCGGATTCGCTGGCTGGCTGCGGCACCGAAAGTGGGAGCCGGGCGCTGCGCGCGATGTCCCCGTCCTCCGCGGACCCTTACGGCAATCCGCCCTCGTTCATGCGGCCCGCTACACTCTCGCTGTCGGCGCTGCCGGCGTGTGTGGAGTTCTGAGTGGTAGCGGCCATCCGCATTGGGCCATGGCCGCAGCCGCCGTGCCGTTGGCAGGCGCGGACCTCCCGAGCCGCGTCCACCGAGGCATCCACCGCATCGTGGGGACGTTCCTGGGGTTGGCGGTAGTCGCCGTCGTACTTTTCCCAAGTCCGTTGTCACCGCTGCAGTATTTCCCCGGCCATGCTGCAATCGTCCTGGCCATTGTGGTGGTCCTTTGCCAGTTCCCTACTGAGCTGTTCATGGCGCGGCACTACGGCTGGGCCATGGTGTTCTTCACGCCCGTGGTCCTGCTGATCGCCCAACTGGCGTCGCCCATGGATCCGGGTGTGCTGGTGATGGAGCGGGCGGTTGAGACGTTCGTTGGTGCGGTGATTGGAATCGCAGTAGCGGTGCTGGTCAGGGCACCTGTCATTGCGGTTCCTAGGGCTGCAGGGGCCGGCGCGGCGGGCCGGAAGTAAGCTTCGCCGGCAGGATACGCGCAAAGAAGCCAACCACTTTGTATCGACGCGTCGGGATGGAAACAGACTTGCCCTCGGCGTTGTCCTCCAGCCCCTCCCGCACCACGCGCTCGGCGGTGAGCCACAGGAATCGCGGCGCCACGGACTTATCCATGCCCATGCGGTCGTGGAATTCGGTGTGTGTGAACCCCGGGCACACCGCTGTGACCTGCACGCCCAACTTCCCATACGCAATATTCGCCCAACGGCTGAACGTCACCTGCCAGGCTTTGGCCGCCGAGTAGGTGCCCCTGTTGGCGAAGGCTGCGACGCTGGCAACGTTGACGATCCGGCCTTTCCCGCGAGGCAGCATGACTTCCAGCGCCGCGTGGCACAGCTCCATCGGTGTCTGAACGTGTAGGCGTAGATGCCGCTTTTCTTCCTCCAAATCGTTCTGCTCGAACGACTTCAAGAGTCCGATTCCGGCGTTGTTGACCAGGACGTCCACAGGTCGCGCAGCGTCCCGCAAGCGGTTGGCAACCAAGGAAACCCCGACGTCGGTGGTCAGGTCGGCGGACAGAACCTCCGCCGAGATACTAAAGTCGCGTTCGAATTCCTCAGCCTTTTCCTTGAGGCGTTCTTCATCGCGGGCTACCAGGACGAGGTGGTGCCCGGCTTCGGCGAGCTGGCGCGCGAATTCTGCACCGAGCCCAGCCGTGGCACCGGTGACCAGGGCGGTGAGTTCATTGGCTCGAGTCGTCATGCGCCTAGACTATGCGCTGAATGCTTCTGGCGCCCCTGTCTGTTCGTCAGAGGTCGCGTGCTCTTCGTCAGAGGGTCGCGTGCGTGGCTTGGTGGCAATGACGGCCAGCACTATCGATCCGGTGATGCCCAGGATCCACCAGGGGAATCCGGGATCTGTTGTAGTTGACGGCAGCGTGCGGGGTCCGTCAGCGCTGGTAGGTGCAGTGGTCCGTTCACCGCGGACCAGGAGTCGGTGGCTGTTGATGCCTTTGGGTGTGCAGGTAATGAGGGTGAGGTAATCCTTGCCCTCAACTTTGCGCAAAGCCTCAGTTTGGTCTGGCAGGACCGTAAGGATTTGGTCCACCTTGTAATAGAGAGTTTCGTCAAGCACGTTGATGCTGAAGACGTCGCCTTCATGGACTTTGTCCAGGTCGTCGAAAAGAGTGGCGTTGACGAATCCTGAGTGGGCACTCAAGACACTGTGAGTGCCTTTGCCGCCCACCGGAAGCGCCGACCCGAAGAGGTGGCCCGCGCCTTTGGAGAGGGTGTCCTCGTCCGTGCCATGGAAAATGGGCAAATCCGCATGGATGGAGGGAATGCTGATACGGCCCATCATTCCTCCAGGCCCGACAGCCAGCATCTTCTTGTAAGCCTCGGAGCCGGCACCGATGGTTGTTTGTTCGCCTGCTTCGTTCAAGGAGTAAGGGTCCCGGAGGGGGCCTGAGGGCAGTTCTTCATTGAACTCCCGTGCCTGGTCCAGTAGGGACTTCTTCGCGGAGGGGTTCATGGTCTGGACAGAATCCACGTAGCCGCTGATCTCGGTGGCATGGACCCGATCCGAGAACCAGGCTGCGGCCGTGGGATAAAGCAGGATTCCGACGCCGATGACCGCCACCAACACGATCAGGAGCCGTTGCCGGCTCCAGGGTCCGGTCAGATGCCGGAGGCGACGGGTGCGGGTTGGTGCCTGTGTCATCAAAATCCTGTGGCTGGGGTGAGTCGGTTGCGACGTCTGCAAAGGGGAATGCAAGTGGGGAAGAGCGCGTGGTTGGCGTTCTTCCCCACTTGGGGTTGCTGCGGGGGCCGCGGGTAGCGGCGCCCGTAGTGTTGTGTACCGGTTGGTGTTGTGTACCGGTTGGTGGTGCTGGTTGGTGTTGGTGTTAGTTGTTGGTGGTGCGGCGGTTGCGGAGGAACATCAGGGCTGCGCCGGCGA
>NZ_JBHZPI010000028.1:0-74874 GCF_042788025.1 Paenarthrobacter sp. YIM B13468
GCAAGAACGCGGCTGCACAAAATTCGAAACCAGCTGAAAACCAGACCACCACACACGGGGGTGCGCAACGGCCCGGCAAAATTTCAACCAATCAAAAAACAATCGGCATCAACAAACTTGGCACACTATTGAGTTCTCAAACAACAGGTCACTATTCCAGAGCAGTACCAACCAAAACCCCTACAGGGCCTCAGAATCGCTCCGGAGCAACTTTTCAAACTTACCGGCTGGATCTCTCGGAGTCAAATCGGCAAGCTTGACTTGATTTTTCCTTGCGGTTTCTTGTCAGCTTGGCGATCTCCACTCGGGGACCAGCGCGGGTACTAACTATACCCCTACTCCGCCGAGATGGCAAAGCCACTCAGAGAGGGCTCCGTGGGTATCTCAACGACACACCCAGACGGAGTCAGGGAGGGCCCGGAGCACTCCGCTCCGGCCCCTCCCTGCTCTTGAAGAAGTACTCGGGTCTTCAGTCACAACCCGGCTCGTTGAAGAACTACTCGGCCAACGTGAACCAGGACGCGCCAAGCGGCGGCAGTGTCACCGTCAATGCCGCCGGCTGGCCATCAGTCCCCGGCGAGGCAGCCTTCAGTGTTCCAGCGTTGATGACGCCTGAGCCACCGTAGGTCTCGGCATCGGTGTTGAGGACCTCAACCCACTCCCCTGCTTCCGGTACGCCCAGAATGTAATCGTTGTGCGGGCCACCGGAGAAGTTGACTGCGCACACCAACGGCTTGCCATCGTGGTCCCAGCGAATAAAGGTCAGCACGTTGTGGTCGGCGTCTCCACCGTTGATCCACTGGAAGCCGCCGGGTTCGTTGTCGCGTACATGCAGTGCAGGCGTTGACGCGTAGAGGCCGTTAAGGTCCCGGACCAGGAGCTGGAGTCCACGGTGGGCCGGGATGTCCGCCAGGAACCAGTCGAGTCCGTACTGCTCCGACCATTCGGCTTCCTGACCGAATTCGGTACCCATGAAAATGAGCTGCTTACCGGGGTGTGCCCACTGGTAGGCGAAGAAGGCGCGGAGGTTGGCCAGTTGCTGCCAACGGTCACCGGGCATCTTGCGAAGCATTGATCCCTTGCCGTGCACTACTTCGTCATGGCTGATGGGCAGGAGGAAGTTCTCCGAGAAGGCGTAGACCATGGAGAACGTGATGGTGCCATGGTGCCAGCGGCGGTTGATGGGGTCTTCGGAGATGTATTTCAGGGAGTCGTGCATCCACCCCATGTTCCATTTGAGGCCAAAGCCGAGCCCGCCATGATTGGTGGGTGCCGTGACACCTGGGAACGCGGTGGATTCCTCAGCGATGGTGACGGCCCCGGGGTGCGTCTTGTAGACGGTCGCGTTGACCTCCTGCATGAAGGAAATTGCTTCGAGGTTCTCGCGGCCGCCGAACTTATTGGGTTGCCACTGTCCTTCCTCGCGGGAGTAGTCCAGGTAGATCATGGAGGCCACGGCGTCCACGCGGAGTCCGTCAATGTGGAATTCTTCGAGCCAATACAGTGCGTTGGCCACCAGGAAGTTCCGCACCTCGGTACGTCCGAAGTCGAAGATCAGGGTGCCCCAGTCCGGGTGCTCGCCCAGGTTGGGATCTGAGTGCTCGTACAGGGCTTCGCCGTCAAAACGGGCCAGTGCCCAGGAGTCCTTGGGGAAGTGCGCCGGGACCCAGTCCAGCAGGACACCGATGCCTGCCTGGTGCAGGGAGTCCACGAGGAAACGGAACTCGTCCGGGTGCCCGAACCTGGACGTCGGCGCAAAGTAGGACGTGACCTGGTAGCCCCAGGAACCACCGAAGGGGTGTTCTGCCACGGGCATGAATTCCACGTGGGTGAAACCAAGCCATTTGACGTAGTCAACAAGTTCCTTGGCCAGTTCCTTATATCCCAGGCCAAGGCGCCAGGACCCAAGGTGGACTTCATAGACGCTCATGGGCGAGTTGTGCGGGTCCTTCTGGGCACGCGCGGCCATCCAGTCGGCATCCTTGAACCGGTAGCTGGAGTCGACCACACGCGAGGCCGTGAGCGGCGGAACTTCCGTACCAAAGGCCAACGGGTCCGCCTTCTCAACCCAGTGGCCGCCGCGGGTGAGGATCTCAAATTTGTAGCACGCCCCTGCTACAACCCCAGGAATGAAGACTTCCCAGACACCGGACGAGCCGAGGGAACGCATCGCGTGGCTACGGCCGTCCCAGCCGTTGAAATCCCCCTTGACCCGCACCGCTTGGGCATTCGGGGCCCAGACAGCAAAGGAAACACCGTCTACTTCACTCAGCGAAGAGCGGTAATGCTGGACGTGGGCGCCAAGGACGTCCCAGAGACGCTCGTGCCGGCCTTCGCCGATCAGGTGCAGATCCACCTCACCCACGGTAGGCAGGTAGTGGTAGGGGTCATCAATGGTGACGGGTTCGGCGTCGTACACCACTTCCAAACGGTAGTCCGGCACGTGGCCGTGTTGCAGCGGATCCAGGACAGCGGCCCAAATGCCGTTGGCCTCGTGTTCCATGGCAGTGCGTCCGGCCTCCGTCACCACCGTTACCGATTTGGCGAGGTGCTTCACGGTCCGGATAGTGACGTGGCCGTGATCGTCCAGGTGGGCGCCGAGCACGGAGTGTGGTGCGTGGTGGGCTCCAGCTGCCACGCGGGCCAAGGTCTCGGAGTCCACATGCAGGGGAACTCGGGGCCGTTCGGTGCGTGCAGAGCCTGTCATTTCATTACCTTCCGCTGTAGCTGCGGCGTGCTTGCCGCGGCTCGTGTTGTCGAGGATTTGCCGTGATGCGTTGACCGGAATGGACAGCCAGTCCGGCCGGTTCCGCAACTCATAGACCACCTCATATAAGGCCTTGTCCAGCCACAATGCCACAAACAGCGGCGAGCGGCGGTCAATGGTTCCCGGCATGACTTCGCTGTACCCCGCCAGGAACGCGGTGGAGCAGTCATCCGCCCATGTCGCGGGGACCTTGGCTTCCGCGTTCTCACGGACTGCGGCTCCGGCCGCGTAGTCGAAGGAGCGGAGCATTCCCACAACGTCCCGCAAGGGGAGATCGGGAGTGTTGCGCTCACTAATGGTCCGGAGGGGCTCGCCTTCGAAGTCCAGGATGGCCCACCGGCCCGGCGCCCCATTCTTTCCGGGAACCTTGAGGATCTGGCCAAGATGGAGGTCGCCGTGGACGCGCTGCAGCTGGCCCACATCGCGGGGATGGAGCGTGGCTAGCAGTTCTTCGAGGTTGCCCTCATAGGGCCCGACGGCGGAAGCCGCTTCTGCCCATGACTGGCGGACACGCCGGGCCAGGGTCCCAATGATGTCGGCGCCCTGCGTCTGGCCATCCAGCGTGCCGAAAGTTTCCGCGAGCCTTGCGTGGACCGTCGCGGTTGCAGCACCGAGTTCGTAGGCCTCTTGGGTGAAATCGGCACCGGCTGCAGCGGCCTCGACAGCCAGCCTCCATGCATCCAGTCCCCCCAGGAGGAATTCATGGGCCACCGTGAGCTCGCCAGTGGCCGAGCCGCCTGGGCCCTGACCATCCCAGGAGCCGGTGATCCAACCCAACGTTGCGGGGACCTCGGTTGTCCCTGCTGCCGTCAGCGCAGCGCCCAACTCCACCTCGGGGTTCCTGCCGGCTGCCAACACACGGAAGATCTTCACGATTGCCGTTGAACCGCCGTCGTCAATGATGACGGACGTGTTGGACTGCTCGCCGGACAGTACGCGGACTGAGGTGGGTCCTTCCGGAAGGGCCACACGGCCCCTGGTGAGGTGTCCCGCGGCGAGGCCGTCATCCACGGTGTCCTCCCGGCGCATGAGATCCAGCCACGCCGTGATGAACTCGGTGTCGTACACGGCGTCGTAAACCAGTCGCAGTCCCAGTTCCGGATCCGTGATCTCCCCGAGCAAGGCTGCGGGAGCGTCCGGCAACGGCTGGCTTCTGAAGCTCAACGGCACCTGGACGACGTCGGTCCGCGGACCGCCGTCGGCCGTCCGGTACGTCACGGCGAGCAGTTCAACCTGCAATCCGGCGATACCTTCCGGGTATGGGAGTTTAAAACCGCCGACACGCTCCAGCGTAAAGTCGGGGCTCTTCACCGGGAACCAGCGTTTGGTGGGAAGCCAGCTCCGGAGAAGACTTTCGATCGAGGGGTTAAGTGTTCCCTTTTTCATCTCATCCTTTGGTCGACACCACGGGAATCGCCTGGGTAAATGGCGATGAGGGGTTGGAAAACGCCGAGCGCAGCCGCAGCCAGTAGAAGTTGTGGCTACCCAGCATGACTGTCAGTTGGCCGTTGTCCCCAACGGCCGGAAATGTTTGGCCACCGAAAATGTCCCGGAAGCCCCTGCCGGCATATTCCGGCAGATCCAGGATTGCGGCCACCGGGTGCTGCGAAAGGTTGAAGACGCACAGTATGGTTTCCGCGTCCTCGCCTTCAGGGTTGCCCGCCGGCAGTTCCCGGACATAGGCCAGAACTACCTCGTTGTCCGCTTCGATGTGGCGGAAACTTCCCAGGCCGAACACGGGGTGGTTCTTGCGCACGCTGAGGATCTGCCGGGTCCATCGCAGCAGGGAGCCTGAGTGCGCGGCCTCTGCTTCAACGTTGGCCATGCTGTAGTTGTAGACCAGAGACTGGATCACCGGCAGGTACAGCTTGCCGGGGTCCGCGCCTGAGAAACCCGCGTTCCTGTCCGGGTTCCATTGCATGGGGGTGCGGACGGCATCGCGGTCATCAAGCCAAATGTTGTCCCCCATGCCGATTTCGTCCCCGTAATAGAGGAAAGGGCTACCTGGCAGGGAGAGCAACAGCGCATTAATGAGCTCAATCTCGGCGCGGGAATTGTCCAGCAGCGGAGCCAGCCTCCGCCGGATACCAATGTTGGCGCGCATCCTGGGGTCCGGTGCGTACCAGCCAAGCATGGCGGCGCGGTCGTCCGCGCTGACCATCTCCAGCGTGAGTTCGTCGTGATTCCTCAGGAAGGTCCCCCACTGGGCACCCTTGGGAATCGCCGGAGTCTCCCGCAGGGTCTGGATGATCGGAGCTGCCTTCTGGTCCCGCAGGGCATAGTAGAGCCGGGGCATGATCGGGAAGTGGAAGGCCATGTGGCATTCCGGGGCTTCCTCGGTGCCGAAGTACTCCACCACCTCATGAGGTGGCTGGTTCGCCTCGGCGATGATCACGCGTCCGGGGTAGTTGGCATCCACCATCCGGCGCAGGTCTTGCAGGAAGGCGTGGGTCGCGGGCAGGTTCTCGCAGTTGGTGCCTTCCTCCTCGAAGAGGTACGGAACGGCGTCGGCGCGGAAGCCATCGATTCCCTGGTCGAGCCAGAACCGGATGACGTCATAGAGTGCCTCAATGACTTTGGGATTCTCGAAGTTCAGGTCCGGTTGGTGGCTGAAGAAGCGATGCCAGAAGAATTGGCGCCGGATGGGATCGAAGGTCCAGTTGGATTCCTCCGTGTCCACAAAGATGATGCGCGCATCCTGGTATTTCTCGTCCGTATCGCTCCAGACATAAAAATCGCCGTAGGGGCCCGTGGGGTCCTTCCGTGATTCCTGGAACCATGGGTGCTGGTCCGAGGTGTGGTTTAGCGGGAGGTCGATGATCACCCGGACGCCGCGGGCGTGCGCCTCCGCCACGAGGCGCTTGAAGTCGCTGATGGTGCCAAACTCGTCCAGCACCGAGGTGTAGTCGGCGATGTCATAGCCGCCATCACGCAACGGGGAATGGAAGAACGGCGGCAACCAGAGGCAGTCAACGCCCAGCCATTGAAGGTAGTCCAGTTTCTCGATCAAGCCGTGGAAGTCACCGGAGCCATCCCCGTTGGCATCCGCAAAGGCCCGCACCAGTACTTCGTAGAAGACTGCCTTGCGGTACCAGTGCGGATCATGCTGGAGACCGGGGGCATTCAGCTCGAAGGTGTTCTTCGGAGTGAAGTACTGGCTCGGGTTTTGCGGAGAAAAACTCACTAAGGCTGCCTCCGGATGCTCAGGATGTGTGCTGGCTCCACGTGTGCGTCGAGCCTGACGTAGTTGTGTTCACCCCACCACCAGCTTTGCCCGCTGATCAGGTCATCCACCAGGAACCGGCCGTCCTCGTTGAAGTCCGCAGGGTCCAGCTGCAGTGCCGCCAGGTCCAGGGAAACCGTGCTTTCGCGGGCGCTGTGCGGATCCACGTTAACAACGATGATCAACGTGTCCTTGGTGCCGTCCGGCAACGTCTTGTGCTTGGAGTAGACGATCGTTGCGTCATCGGTGCTGCTGTGCAGCGTAAGGTTCTGCAGGTCGCCCAGGGCAAGGTGGTCCTTGCGGATGGTGTTCAACCGAGTGATGTACGGAGCCAACGTACGGCCGGACGCGGCAGCGCCTTCCCAGTCCCTGGCCTTGTACTCGTACTTTTCGTTGTCGATGTACTCTTCTGCCCCCGGCCGTGCCACGTGTTCGTACAGCTCGTAACCGGCGTACATGCCCCAGACCGGGCTTGCCGTAGCGGCAAGGACAGCCCGGATGCGGAAGGCCGCGGGACCGCCGTACTGGAGGTACTCCGTGAGGATGTCAGGGGTATTCACAAAGAAGTTGGGCCGGAAGAAAGCCGCGCTCTCGTGGCTGACCTCATGGAAATACTGCTCCAGTTCGGACTTGGTGTTCCGCCACGTGAAGTACGTGTACGACTGCTGGAACCCTGCCCTGCCCAATGCATGCATCATGGGTGGACGAGTGAAAGCCTCCGCCAGGAAAACTACCTCGGGATTCTTTTTGTTGATCTTTCCAATCAACCATTCCCAGAACCACACGGGCTTTGTATGCGGATTGTCCACGCGGAATATCTTCACGCCATGGCTGATCCACAACTGCACCACCCTGAGGATTTCCTTGGAAAGGCCCGCAGGATCGTTATCGAAGTTCAGGGGATATATATCCTGGTATTTCTTTGGCGGATTTTCGGCATAGGCGATGGACCCGTCCACACGGGTGGTAAACCATTCCGGGTTGGACGTTACCCACGGGTGGTCAGGGGCTGCCTGCAACGCCAGGTCCAGTGCAACTTCGAGCCCCAACTCCCGGGCGTGGGCAACAAAAGCGTCAAAATCTTCAAAAGTGCCCAAATCCGGGTGGATGGCATCGTGGCCACCGTCCTTGGAACCAATAGCCCACGGCGAGCCCGGATCCTGCGGGCCTGGTGTCAGCGTGTTGTTGCGGCCTTTGCGGTGCTGGAAACCAATCGGGTGGATCGGCGGCAGGTAAATGACATCGAAGCCCATCTCCGCAACCGCCTCCAGGCGCTTGGCTGCGGTGCGGAAGTTGCCCGAAGTCCAGATACCCGTGGCGTGATCCAAAACCGCGCCCTCGGAGCGGGGGAAAAACTCGTACCAGGAACCGCGGCCGGCGAGGTCCCGTTCCACCTGGAGCGGGAACGGCTCGGAAACGGTCACCAGCTCACGGATCGGGACGCGTCCGACGGCGGCCAGCACCTCCGGGCTGAAACCGGCACCAAGGCGCTCCTCGGCAGATTTGGTGGTGTCGGCAAGGACAACAGACGCAGCACGCAGGGTGCGCTTCTCCGCAGCGGTGCGACCGGCGTCGTCCTCGGCTGCCTCAGAAAGCAGGGCGGCGCCTTCGGCGAGCATCAACTCGACGTCAATGCCGGCGCCCACTTTCACTTCAGCGTTGTGGTGCCATGTTCCGTAGCGGTCATGCCAAGCCTCAATGACGAACGACCACGCGCCTGTGCCGGAGGGAGACAGCAAACCCTCCCAGCGGTCCAAGCCTTTCCAGCGCTCATCCTTGGCCGGTGCCATGCGGACCCGCTGGCGCTCCTTGCCCTTGGGATCGAGCAGGACGGCAGAGACGCCGAGCTGATCATGTCCTTCACGAAAGACGGTCGCGCCGATGGCGAGATCCTCACCCGGAAGGGCCTTCGCGGGGAACCGGCCACCCTCAACCACCGGCTGGACAGCCGTGATGGGGAACCGGCCGAAGCGAAGTCCGGCGGTGATGTCCGTTTTCGTCTTGGATTTCAAAGCGGTCATGGTTCGCGAGGTATTCGTCACAACCACGACGTTAGCGACAAAAATCCAAGAATGCTAAGCACACGAGCCATCTTCGCGACTCAAGATGACTTTTACCTAAAAGAAACCCAAACCAGTTCCGACTGCCATGTGAGTCCGTTAGTGTGGCGCTCGTGAAGGCAATTCGAAGATTTACAGTCCGTACCGTCCTCCCTGAGCCCATCCGGCCGTTGGCCCGTTTGGCGACCAACTTGCGCTGGTCCTGGCACCGGCCCACCAGGGAACTTTTTGCGAGCCTTAACCCGGCTCTTTGGGAGGCCGCGCAGCATGACCCCATCGCCCTCCTGGGGTCCATCAGCAGGGAGCAGCTGCAGGACCTGGCCAACAACGGCGAAGTCGTTAACCGGGTACAGGAAGCAGCAGCCGATCTGGACCGCTACCTCAGTGAGCCGCGCTGGTACCAGGGCCTGGGTGAAGAAGCCCCGGCTTGCATCGCCTACTTCTCGCCGGAATTCGGCATTACCGAGGTTCTTCCCCAGTACTCCGGTGGCCTGGGCATCCTTGCCGGTGACCACCTCAAAGCCGCATCGGACCTCGGTGTCCCGTTGATCGGCGTCGGGCTCCTTTACCAGGCCGGCTACTTCAAGCAGTCCCTGTCCCGTGACGCCTGGCAGCAGGAAACGTATCCGGTGCTGGACCCGGACGGGCTGCCGTTGACGCTTCTGCGCCAGCCCTCCAAGGACGGCGTTCCCGGCAAACCGGTGCACATTTCGCTTCCGCTTCCCAACGGCCGCGAGCTTCACGCGCATGTGTGGCGTGCCGACGTCGGACGCGTTCCGCTGCTGCTGCTGGACTCCAACGTCCCCTCCAACGACGAAGCCGCGCGCGGCATCACCGACCGCCTGTACGGCGGTGGCGGCGATCACCGCCTCCAGCAGGAACTGCTGCTGGGCATGGGCGGCGTCAAAGCCCTGCGCGTCTACCAGGAACTGACGGGTACGCCCGCGCCGGAGGTCTTCCACACGAACGAAGGCCATGCAGGATTCCTGGGAATCGAACGCATCCAGGAAGCGATGTCTGACCCCAATGATCCACTCACCTGGGACGAAGCCCTCGCAGCTGGACGTGCATCCACCGTCTTCACCACCCACACCCCCGTACCGGCAGGCATCGACCGTTTCGAGGCCCTCCAGATCAAGCACTTCTTCGAAGCCGGGCTCGCCCCTGCGGTGCCCGTGGACCGCATCCTGGAACTCGGCCGGGAAAACTACGACGGCGGTAACCCCTCCGTCTTCAACATGGCAGTCATGGGCCTGCGCCTCGCGCAGCGTGCCAACGGGGTAGCCAAGCTGCACGGCGTGGTTTCGCGGGAAATGTTCTCCGGTCTCTGGCCAGGATTCGACCACTCCGAAATCCCCATCACGTCCGTGACCAACGGCGTGCACGTTCCAACCTGGGTGGACCCAAAGATATCCTCCTTGGCACGGCAGCAGTTCGGTGCAGAAGCCGAAGCCCTGGGCCGTTGGGACCTCGCCTACAACGTCAGTGACGAGGACGTCTGGGGGCTCCGCAGGGAACTGCGCACCCAGCTCGTGGACGACGTCCGCCGCCGCTTGCGCGCCTCCTGGAAAACACGAGGTGCCGCCGACGCTGAGCTTGGCTGGACGGACAGCGTACTGGATCCGGACGTGCTGACCATCGGCTTCGCCCGAAGGGTGCCCACGTACAAGCGGCTCACGCTCATGCTGCGCGACCCCGCGCGTCTGAAGGCCCTCCTGCTGAACCCCAAACACCCTATCCAGCTGGTCATCGCAGGCAAATCGCACCCGGCAGATGACGCGGGCAAGAAAATGATCCAGGACCTGGTCCGGTTCACCGACGACCCCGAGGTACGCCACCGGATCGTGTTCCTCCCGAACTACGACATCGCCATGGCCCGCACCCTTTTCCCCGGCTGCGACGTCTGGCTCAACAACCCCCTGCGGCCACTGGAAGCCTGCGGCACATCCGGGATGAAGGCAGCCATCAACGGCTCGCTCAACCTCTCCGTCCTGGACGGCTGGTGGGACGAAATGTACGACGGCGAAAACGGGTGGGCGATCCCCACAGCCAACAACGGCGCATCCGCCGATGAACGCGACGACATTGAAGCTTCCGCGCTCTACGAGCTGCTGGAAACCCAGGTGGCACCGCGCTTCTACGGGACCACCGTGGCCCAAGGTGCCGGCGCAGCAGGACCCTCCGAATCCAGCCGCGAGACCGTGCCCACCCACTGGGTGTCCATGATCAAGCACACCTTGGCAAACCTGGGCCCGGCAGTCTCAGCCGAACGCATGCTCCACGACTACGTCAACAACCTGTACTGCCCCGCAGCAGTAGCCGGGCGCCGGGCCACCGCTGAATCGTTCAAGGAAGCCAAGGAACTCGCGGCCTGGACCTCCAAGGTCCGCAGCGCCTGGCCTGAGGTCGTAGTGGAACACGTCGACTCGGTTGGCGTGTCCGAAGAACCCCAGGTCGGCGACACCCTGCAGGTCAACGCGTACGTGGCCCTTCACAACCTGACCCCCGACGACGTCTCCGTGGAGGTCGCGTTCGGTCGTGCCGAGGAATCCGATGAGCTTGAGGACATCGTCGTAGCGGAGCTGGACTCCCTGGAGAACCTCGGCGGCGGGCGCCACCTCTTCCACGGCGACCTCGTCATCAACCGCTCAGGATCCTTCGGCTACACCGTCCGCGTGTTCCCGAAGCACTCGGCGCTGGCTTCCAAAGCTGAACTGGGATTGATCGCGAACGCGTAAACCCAACCACACGACATCCGCCGGATGTCAGTCATCCTCCGCGTGCTGCTCCTTCGTCGCTTTGACGCACGCTTCCGGATAACTGACATCCGGCGTTTTGTTTGGACTCCTTAGCGGATGGCTTATGCAGTTCAGTTTTCGAAAACCGCGATCACTGCGAGGTCGCGGCCTGCGTAGCGCTCGGCGTCTTGGAGGATTTCGCAGACCACGCCGAAGGAGCGGTCGGTTCGGTAGGCCGCTGGGACTTGCCAGATCATCGTGACAGGAGTGCCGTCGTCGTCGGACAGGGCATCAGCGAAGTCATGCAGGGAGTCATTGAGGGCGTCCAGATTCACGCCGTAGTACTCAGGGAAGTCCAGGACCTGGCCAAAGACCTCCAGGACGCCCGATTTCGTTGTTGCCGGCGGGACGAGGACGGTCCTGCGCCCGGCGTCTGCCACCTGGTCCTGAAGTTCTTCGATGGTCCAGGTGTCTGCGGAATAGATCTTCATGGGCTCCTACTTGCCTTCGACGATGAACTTGAACGAATCGTAATGGTCAGCGGTGTAGTACTTGGCCGTGTCCTTGCCAACAATGATCCGGCGGGCGCCGCGGTCCGACTCGCCAGGCGTAGGGACCGTGTATTCCTTGTAGAATCCGCTGGACTTCTTGGGCAGGAGTCCCTCGAAGTTACCGAAGTTCACGCCGTCCCTGTCATAGGGATAGGGCCCGCCCTTCGCAATCAGGGCAAGCGTCTGTTGCGCTTCCCTGGGAAGCTGCGAGGCGTTGATCGTGGGCAGCGCAGAGGGGTTTGCCACGGACGGCGGGGTTAACGCGGAGCCAGGCTCCGCCGTCGTGGTTTGGGTGCTTGACGTTTCCTGGGTGGCGGTCAGCGGGCCGCCCACCATTGCGACCACAAGCGCGACGACGGCAATCACCAGGGCTGCGAAGGCCAGCAGCCTGCTGCTGCTCCGTTTCATGCGGGAACTCCTAGGTGCGGTAAATGTTGATGGTGTTGGCCTGCAGGATATCCCGCTCGCCCGACGCCACCAGCGCACCTTTCCGGCGTTCATGCAGCACCGAGGTTGTGAACCGGAGTTCGAACATACGCTTGCCGATGCCCGTTTCACTGAGGATCTCGGGGAGCACCATCTTCACGTCCTGGTTGCTGCCGTTAACCACGATCAAGCCACGGATTTCGCTGTCCTCATGACCCATCAGGAGCTGAATGGAGCGCGCGTTGGGATCATTCCAACGCGCGGGCGTCATGCGCTTTCCCTTGTCGTCGAACCATTGCAGGCTGGAATCATTCGCGTGGGCGGGGAAGCTCTCGGGCTGATGGCGCAGGAACCACCGGCGAAGCCTGACAAGCTCCCTGGTGGTTTGGAACATTGCGTTGGCTTCCTGGGTCCTGCTCCAGTCCAGCCACGCCGTCGGGTTGTCCTGGCAATAGGCGTTGTTGTTGCCCTGCTGGGTCCGGCCCAGCTCATCGCCGGCGGTGATCATGGGGACGCCGAAGGACAACAATAGAGTGGCCATGAGGTTCCGAATGGACAGCGCGCGGGCCGCCACGATTTCCTCGTTCTCGCTGCGGCCTTCAAAACCATGGTTGTAGCTACGGTTATCTCCATGGCCATCGCGGTTCTGCTCACCGTTGGCCTCGTTGTGCTTTCGGTCGTAGCTCACCAGGTCCTTGAGCGTGAAGCCGTCGTGCGCCGTGATGAAATTGACCGAGGCCAAGCGCGTGCGGCCGGACGGCGCGAACAGGCTCGCCGAACCCGCCATCAGCTCAGCCAGCGACGCGACTGAGCCGCCTTGGCCGCCGGCCTCAATCGCGGCACGGTCTGACAGCCAGAAGCGCCGGACGCCGTCGCGGAAATGATCGTTCCAATCAGACCATCCCTGCGGGAACCGCCCTGTCTGCCAACCGCCGTAACCCACGTCCCAAGGCTCGGCTATGAGCTTGACCTCTGACAGGACCGGATCCTCGGCAATGGCCCGCAGGAAGGGATGGTTGGGATCAAATTGGTTGCCGGCGTCCCGGCATAATGTCACGGCGAGGTCGAAGCGGAAGCCGTCCACGTGGAAGTCATTCACCCAACACCTCAGGGAATCCAAGGCAAGGTCCACCACCACGGGATCACTGAAATCCAGGGTGTTTCCGCACCCGGTGGTATCCAGATACCTTCCATGCGCATCGTGCCGGTAGTAGCGCTTCTCCGCGAGGCCGCGGAAACTCAGCGCAGGCCCGTCCGGTCCCGCTTCCGCGGTGTGGTTGTAGACCACGTCCAGGATGACCTCGATGCCAGCGGCGTGGAGCAGCTTGATCATGCCCTTGAGCTCGTCCTGCACAGCGTGGGGACCGGCGTTCCGCGCAGCCTCAGTGGCGTAGTCGGAGTGCGGGGCAAAGAAGGCCGCGGTGTTGTATCCCCAGTAGTTCGTCATGCCCAGATCCTGGAGGTGTGACTCGTCCAGGTGGAAGTGGATGGGCAGGAGTTCCACCGCAGTGATTCCAAGCTCAGTTAGATGCTGGATCATCACTGGGTGTGCCATCCCGGCATAGGTGCCGCGGAGGTGTTCCGGAATGTCCGGGTGAAGCATCGTCTGACCACGCACGTGGGCTTCGTAGATTACGGACGTACGCATCGGAGTCCGCGGCGGCGCGTCATCGCCCCAGTCGAAATCCGTTGCCATGTGGACGCTCGTTAGGAATTCGCCCCGCTGATCCACTGCGCGAGCATAGGGATCCAGCAACAGAGACTGTTCGCCGTCGTCCTCAATATCCACTGCCGGTACTGACATCGGTAGCCCGCCCTCAGGTGGAGCAGCGCGGAAACCGTACCGTGTGCCTGGCGGCATGCCGCTGACGATGCCAAAGTGCACACCATCCTCCAGATTTGGAAGGGTGTGAACCCGCCAACCATCCCCCGGTGCCTGGTAGGCGATTTCAACGCGTTCCAAGTCCGGAGCAAACACTGCAACGTTGACGTTGTCTGTCTGCTGGGTGACGTCATCACACAAGTCGGGCTGGGGCTTGCTCAGTCCGATGGGCTTGGGGCGCGAAGCATCCAGGGCGGCTGCTGGGTCCAAAATAGGCATAACCATTGCTTGCAAGTTTAGTTCCATACCTGATCAGTGCTGAGTCGACCGCCCGTGTGACGGCGCGCACCACGTCAAATTTCTGGCAAGCACCGGCCGCGGCCGTCGTTCCGGGCCGCTCACGTGCTGGAACGCTTCAGCCCGGGCAGCAGCACACTTGTATCGGCTCCCCCGAATGTGTCGCTGCGGCTGTGTGTTGGCGACAGCCTTGCCATACTGGGACTGACAGAACTGGAGGTTCAATCGTGCGCGTTGCACTCGCTCAAGTCATCACTGGCCGGGACCTGGCTGACAATCTGCGGCTTCTGGAAGAGTACGCCCGCCGTGCCAAGGAGGGCGGCGCGGAGCTTGTCGTTTTTCCCGAAGCAATGATGCGCGCGTTCGGTAACTCCCTCCTGGACATCGCTGAACCCCTCGATGGCCCTTGGGCGGGCCGGGTGCGCGAGCTCGCCGAGGAACTTCAGTTGGTGATCGTGGCCGGCATGTTCACGCCTGGCGCTGCTTCGGATTCCGGCGGGGGCCGCGTGCGCAACACTCTACTTGCCACCGGACCCGGCGTGGAGACCAGCTACGACAAAATACATCTCTTTGACGCGTTCGGCTTCGCGGAGTCGGACACGGTTGAGGCGGGAACAGACCCAGTGACGTTCGACGTCGGCGGCGTCACCTTTGGCTTGGCCACCTGCTACGACATCCGTTTCCCCGCATTGTTCACAGCCAACGCGTTGCGCGGAGCCGTGGTAAATATCGTGGCTGCATCGTGGGGAGCCGGACCGGGCAAGGCCGATCAATGGCAGCTCCTTTCCCGCGCCCGCGCGGTGGATACCACCACGTTCGTGCTTGCCTGCGGCCAAGGAGATCCTGCTACCCAGGGCATCGAAGCGAAAGGCACCGCGCCCACGGGCGTCGGGTACTCCGCCGTCGTGTCCCCCTTCGGGCAGGTCCTGGAAGCCCTCGACGGCGAACCCGGCCTCCTCTTTGCCGACCTCGACCTCGCCGTGGTGGAAGAAGCCCGCCAAAAGCTCCCGGTCCTGGCCAACCGCCGCGACTTCTGATCTTCTCTCACATCCTGCGGGTTTCGGGCCGATCTTCTCTCACATCCTGCGGGTCTAGGGCGGATCTTCTCTCACATCCCCTCCCAAAGCGCACCGGACCGCTCGAGCCGGAGCCGCCGTCGTCGTCATTCCAGAGAACAGCAAACGCTCCCTCACCAGCATGAAGTGAGAGAGCGTTTGCCGAAAACAGTCAGGATATGAGAAAGCATCGGCCAAAAACCGCCGGGAAGTGAGAGAGCATCCAAGGGCGCCGCTGGGGCCAACCGGAAGCGTGCGTCAAAGCGACGGAGGAGCAGCACGCGGAGGATGGCGCTCGCGGCGCCTTACTGAGGATTACGCGGAACGCTGCCTCGACACTTCGTACAGCGAGATACCCACGGCCATGGATGCGTTGAGCGATTCCATGGCGGAGTCGATGGGAATCGAGACGATCTGGTCGCAGTTTTCGCGCACGAGCCGGCTAAGGCCCTTGCCTTCGGACCCGACCACGATGCAGACCGGCTCGGTCGCTACGGTGAGGTCGGGCAGCGAGACGTCGCCGTCGCCATCAAGTCCGAGGACGTAGATGCCCATGTTCTTGAACTGCTTGAGCGCGTTGTTCAGGTTGGACGCGCGGGCCACGGGTACGCGGACCGCTGCGCCGGCACTGGTCTTCCATGCCGATGCCGTGACGCCGACGGACCGGCGCTCGGGGACGATGACACCGTGGCCGCTGAACGCGGAGACGGAACGGATGATCGCACCGAGGTTGCGGGGATCGGTGATGCCGTCGAGTGCAACGAAGATCGGGGCGTTGGAGATATGCCCCTTCTTCCACTTGGCGATAGTGGTCTCTGCGAGGTCGTATGCGTCCTCGTACTCGTACGGCGGGATCTGCAGCACCAGGCCCTGGTGAACTGCGTCCTCGGTCATGCGGTCCAGTTCGGGCTTGCCGGTTTCCAGAAGCGGGATGCCGCGTTCAGCTGCAAGTTTGAGGGACTCCTTGACGCGGTCGTCCATTTCGATGCGGATGGCAACGTGGAGGGCCTTGGCAGGGATGCCGGCGCGCAGCGCTTCCACAACCGAGTTGCGGCCGGTGACCAGCTCTTCAGTTGCGCGACCCTTGGGGCCGGAGCGAGCACCGGTACCCGGGCGTGCTGGACCGCGCTTGGCGGCCGAACGCTCCGAGAGCTGCTTGTTCTTGTATGCCTTGTGGTAGGTCCGGTCCTCGGCCTTAGGGGTGGGCCCCTTGCCTTCGAGGGCCTTGCGACCGTGGCCTCCGGTACCCGTGGAGGGGCCCTTCTTGCTCTTGCGGATTGCACCCGGGCGACCGTGGTTGGCCATTCTGTCCACCTTGCTTGAAATTAATGAGTCTGCATTCCAGTCTACTGACCCAATGCAATTCGGCGGCGGCGGCGGTTTGTCAATCGCGTTTCAGGCTCCAGGTAGCGCCGTCCGCACCATCTTCGACGACGACTCCGGCGGCCGAGAGTGTGTCGCGGATGGCGTCGGACGCGGCCCAGTCCTTGTTGGCCCTGGCCGCGGCACGAGCCTCAAGCTGCGCTTCCACGAGGACCTCGAGGGCCGCGTGTTCACGGCTTTGCACGGCCTCCGGGCGCTTCACGGAGTCCAGGCCAAGGACACTTGTCATGGCGTGGACGCTGGAGAGAGCGTCTTTTACGGCGTCCAGATCACCGGCAGCCAAGGCGGTGTTGCCGGCCCGAACGGTCTCATGGAGAACGCCGAGCGCTTGCGGGACGTTGAGGTCATCGTCCATAGCGGCCACGAAGGCGGCCGGCATCGCAGCCTGCGCACCCTCGGTATAGCTGTTCGGCTCAGTGGCTTGCTGCCCCACCTTCGCGGCGGCCTTGGCTATGAAGCCATCAATGCGTTCGACGGCGGCGGCTGCTTCCTGCAGCGACGTAGGCCGATAGTCCAACACAGAACGGTAGTGGGCCTGCCCAAGGTAATAACGGACAACCCGGGGCGAGGCCAAATCAAGCATTTCGGCGGGACTCACCGTGTTACCGATCGACTTGGACATTTTTTCGCCCTCGTACGTGACCATGCCGTTGTGCATCCAGAAATTGGCGAATTCGTCCCCCGCAGCCTGGGACTGGGCCATCTCATTTTCGTGGTGCGGGAACCGAAGGTCCAATCCCCCACCATGGATGTCGAAGCGCGTGCCCAGGTATTTGGTGACCATGGCGGAGCATTCGAGGTGCCATCCGGGCCGGCCGGCTCCCCACGGGGATTCCCATTTGGCGGTGACGGGTTCGCCGTCTTTGTAACCCTTCCACAGCGCGAAGTCGCGCGGATCCCGCTTGCCGCGGGGGTCGGCGTCGGGAGCGCCCTGCATGTCATCGATGTTCTGGCGCGTCAGCGAACCGTACTTGCTCCAGGAGCGGACATCGAAGTAGACATCTCCGGAGTCATCCAGCGCGGGGTAGGCATGCCCGCGGTCGATCAGCCGCTGGATCAGGGCGTGCATTTCCGGGATGTGCCCGGTGGCGCGGGGCTCGTACGTCGGCCGCTGGACGCCGAGGGATTCGTAGGCGTTCTCGAATTCCTGCTCGTAGCGGTAAGCCAAAGCCCACCACTCCTCGTCTTTCCGCGCCGTCGGCTCGTCAGCCCAGTCCGGGCCAAAGGATTGCTCGGACTTGGCGAGGATTTTGTCGTCGATGTCCGTGACGTTGCGCACCACCGTGACGCGGAGGCCACGGAACTCTAGCCAGCGCGTCAGTTGGTCAAACGCGATTGCGGACCTGACGTGCCCCACATGCGGCATCCCCTGAACAGTAGCCCCGCAGTAGTACACGCTGGCCTTGCCCTGTTCGAGGGGAACGAAGTCGCGGACTTCGGCGGAGGCGGTGTCATAGAAGCGCAGGGTCACCGCTCCAGATTAGCCGATGACGCGGCATGAGTTGCCTACTTGCAGTATTCGCCGATTTTGTTGAAGTGCACGGTCAACTGCTGTTGCTGTTCCTGGGTGGTTGCCCCGAGCGAGGAAGCGGCGGCTTTGTCCATGATGGCGGCCATCTCCTTGATGGGATCGCCAATTTCCGGAGCCAGCTTGTCCGCGATCTCGTGATAGTGGGCAGCGATCTGCTTGGACTGCTGCTGTTGATTGCCATCGGGCTTGAAGGTGTCGTTGTTGAGGAACTCGCAACTGGCCTTCACATCCATCTTCGGCGTCGCTGCACAGCCACCGAGCAGGAGGGCTGCAGCCACACTCGCGGACAGCAGCACGGCGGAACGCACGACGCCGGAATGCACCTTAGTCATTCAGCCCGCCTTCAGTGGAACCCGGCTCGGTTGCGCCGGGCGCAGGGTAAACGAGGGCGGTGGCAACCGCAGAAATTCCTTCGCCTCGGCCAGTGAATCCCAAGCCATCGCTGGTGGTGGCCGTGACGCTGACGGGTGCGTTCGCGGCTTCACTCAGCACCCTTTGGGATTCTTCGCGGCGGGGTCCGAACTTGGGCCGGTTGGCTACGAACTGGACGGCGACATTGCCGATCTCGAACCCTGCGGCCCTGACAATCCGTGCGGCCTCACCGAGGAGCTTTACCCCGGAGGCGCCGGCGAATTCGGGACGGTCTGTGCCGAAGTGGGTACCAAGGTCACCGATACCACAGGCGGAAAACAGGGCATCGGCAGCTGCATGGGCGACGCAATCGCCGTCGGAATGTCCGGACAGCCCTCGTTCGCCTTCCCAAAAGAGGCCACCCAACCAAAGCGGCTGGGGATCGTCCTCCGGCGCGAACGCGTGCACGTCGACGCCGATCCCTGTACGGGGCAGGACCAGGCGGGTGGGACGGCTTGCAGCTTGCTGAGACGCCATCAGCCTTCCACCCAGCGCATTCCGAGCGGGCCCTCGAGGAGGCCTTCGGCGATGATGAGATCCAGCGGAGTGGTGATCTTCAGCGACTGGCTGGCCCCGCGGACGGCGTGGACCGGAACGCCCAGAAGCTCAACCAGCATGGCATCATCGGTGACTGCGGCGGCCTGTTTGTCATCAAAGAGCTCGGCGGCGTCGTGCGCGCGGCGCAACGTGGCGAGCTCGAAACCCTGTGGAGTCTGGACTGCCCTGAGCTGTTCCCGGGGCGCTGTCCCCGTGACAATTTCCGGGGCGATGGCAGAATCCGAAGCGCCAGTCTGGGCCACAGTCTTGATGGTGTCCACCACGGGCATGGCTGGAATGACGGCCTTGGCGCCGGAAGCCAAAGCGTCGGCGACGCGCTGGAACACGCGCTCGGGGGTGAGGGCACGGGCGGCATCATGTACGAGCACGGCTTCGGTGCCGTCCTCCAAAGCAGCCAGAGCGGCGCGGACGGAATCCGCACGGGTGGACCCGCCGTCGACGACTGTCACTTCCGGGCCACCGTCCACCAGTTCAACAGTGAAGTCAGCAATCAGTTGGCGGAGTTCCGCATCCCCCTTGGGTAGGGCAACGCAGATCTGGCGCGCGACGTCGGCAGCGACGACGCCACGCAGTGCGTGCATCAGGATGGTTTCGCCACCCAGCGGAACTTTGGCCTTTGGCATGCCGTAACCGAGGCGTTCGCCCGAACCGGCAGCAACCACGATCACCGCCGTAACAGCGCGCTTGGAAGGAATACTCATGGTGACAAGAGTACTTTGTGGCAAAAAGAAACCCGGCGGCGCTTTCGCACCACCGGGGATCAATTCTTAGGAAGCCAAGACCTCGTCAAGAACGCTTGCTGCCTTCTCTTCGTCTGTCTTCTCAGCCAGGGCCAGTTCTGAAATCAGAATCTGCCGCGCCTTGGCCAGCATGCGCTTCTCACCTGCGGAAAGGCCGCGATCGTGATCACGACGCCAAAGATCGCGAACGACCTCCGCCACCTTGATGACATCGCCCGAAGCAAGCTTCTCCAGGTTTGCCTTGTAACGACGCGACCAGTTGGTAGGCTCTTCCGTGAACTCGGCGCGGAGAACGTCAAATACGTGCTCCAAGCCTTCTTTGCCCACTACGTCCCGGACCCCAACAAGGTCAACGTTCTCTGCTGGAACTTCAATGGTCAGATCACCCTGAGCCACCTTGAGCTTGAGATACATCTTCTCTTCGCCCTTGATGGTGCGCATCTTGATTTCCTCAATTTTTGCTGCACCGTGGTGAGGGTAAACTACTGTCTCGCCGACCTCAAAAACCATGTGGACTTTCCCCTTTCCCGCAGACTAGTCTATCACGATTAAGGCATACGACTGGCACCCGACGGCCCGTCCTACCGCGCCAATAAAGGGAAATGGGCCCCAAACGAGCTCGCGATACCCCTTGACGTGGGCCCGGAAAGATGCTTTAGCGAGGCAAGTTGCGCGTCGGACCTTCCCCGTCGCGTACGCCATAAAGCCTTCTCGAATCCTTGTTTCGGCTGGTTTGCCGATAGGCTATGGCTGAAAAGTTTCCAATGACTCTTGAGGAGTAGGTGTCGTGCGCAATTCTGCGATGAACACTGTCCAGCGCGGCAAGCTGGCAATTGCGGCGGCTGCAATCGGCGTCGGTCTTCTGTCTGTTACCGGCTGCGGCTTCGTCAACGCCCAGCAGACTTCCCACCAGTATTCAGCATCGGACGGGGTCAGAGCAGATCTCGGCCAGCTGGAGCTGCGCAACATGCTGATAGTCGCTTCCGGCGAGAACCAGCCCGGCCGCGTGATCGGCGCGGTGTTCAACAAGTCCAACTCGGATGCAACCCTGACCATCAGTGGTGCAAACGGATCCCAGACTGAGATTCCCGTTAAGGCAAACTCAGAGACGTACCTGAACAAAGAGGCTGACGCTGCGGTCCTTAGCACCGCTGGCACCAAGCCCGGCGGACTGAGCCCGGTAACCATTCGGAGTGGTTCTGACTCCGCTACCCTCAACGTTCCCGTAGTTGACGGCACGCTCCCGGAGTACAAGGAGTACCTGCCCTCTTCGAGCGCCACGCCGACGTCCACGGCAACCTCGACTGCCACGCCGACGGCCACCGAATCCGCAGCAGCCGGCCACTAGCGGGCGCGCTTCAAGTAAGACAACAAAGGAAGGGTTCCGCTGCGGCGGAACCCTTCCTTCGTCGTTGTGCTGATTGAAGCTTTACGGCTCGAACTTGTACCCCAGCCCACGCACAGTGACCAGGTACCTCGGAACGGACGGATCCGGCTCAATCTTGCTACGCAGGCGCTTTACGTGGACATCAAGCGTCTTGGTATCACCCACATAGTCCGAACCCCACACGCGGTCAATCAGCTGGCCCCGGGTGAGCACACGTCCGGAATTGCGCAGCAGCATTTCAAGGAGTTCAAATTCCTTCAACGGCAGTGATACCTGCTCGCCGTTCACGCTCACCACGTGGCGTTCGATATCCATCCGGACGGGTCCGGCCTGCACGGTGGAGGTGATCAGCTCCTCAGGCTCACCCTGCCTGCGGAGCACTGCGCGCACGCGCGCCACGAGTTCGCGGGAGGAGTACGGCTTGGTGACGTAATCGTCGGCACCCAGCTCCAAGCCAACCACTTTGTCGATCTCCGAGTCCTTGGCGGTCAACATGATGACCGGCACGCTGGAACGCTGGCGCAGTTGACGGCACACTTCCGTCCCCGGTGTTCCGGGCAGCTGGAGGTCCAGCAGGACGAGGTCGGCACCGTTCCGGTCGAATTCCACCAAGGCGTCAGTGCCGTTATCCACTACCTCGACGTCGAAACCCTCTTTGCCCAAAAGGTAGGACAGCGGGTCGCTGAAGGACTCCTCGTCCTCCACTATCAAAATCCTGCTCAAGCGCTGGCTCCTTGCTCCTGGGCGCCGCCGGCGCCCACTTGTTTATTCGCGTGTTGCGGTTAATTCGCGTGATGCGGTTGCTGGGTGGTGTGCGGGCTTTCGACGGCGGCAACACCCGTCGCTGGTAGCTCCGCGGACCCGGCAGTGGATGCAGCATGACTCGGGAGGCCGGCGTCGTCGTCCTGGCCTTCCATCTCGGGCAACCGGATGGTGAACGTTGAGCCTTGACCAGGCTGGGACCACACAGTGACCTCGCCACCATGGTTGGACACAACGTGCTTGACGATGCTGAGGCCCAGGCCAGTGCCACCGGTATGCCGGGAGCGTGCAGCGTCCACCCGGTAGAAACGTTCGAAGACCCGTTCCTGGTCCTCCGGGGTCAGGCCCTCGCCCTGGTCCGTGACTGAGATAGCGACCACGCCCTCCCGGGTCCGGACTCCGACGCCTACCCGGGTGTTCTCCGGCGAGTAGCGGATGGCGTTGTCGATCAGGTTGCGCAGGGCGGTGACCAGCAGGTCCCTGTCACCGAACACCAGGGAGTCTGAATGGCCTCCCACGACAATCTGGATGTTCTTGCTCTCAGCCGGGAGCTGCGAGCGGTCCACTGCCTCAGTAATCACAGTGTTGATGTCCACCGTGTGGCCTTGCTGGGCAACATTTGCACCCTGAAGCCGGGAAAGCTCAATGATGTCCTGGACCAGCGCTGCGAGGCGTCCGGATTCCTTATGCATGCGTTTGGCGAAGCGACGCACGGCTTCTTCGTCGTCAGGCGAGGCTTCCAATGCCTCGGCCAGGAGCGAAATAGCGCCCACCGGCGTCTTGAGTTCATGGGAAACGTTGGCCACGAAGTCGTTGCGGATCTCCTCGGTGCGGGTGATCTCGGTTCGGTCGTCGGCGAGCAGCAGGATGTACTCCCAGCCGAGCATTGCTGCCCGCACCTGGACCACGATGGTGCCCTTGCCGAGAGGCCCCCGGGGAAGTTCGTACTGTTCCTCCAGAATCACGCCATCGCGGCGGACCTTTGCGGTCATGTCCAGGAGTTGCTTGTGAACCACGGTGTGGCCGCGAACAAGGCCGTAGGCGTACGCTGCCGGACTCGCGCGGACCACGCCATCGATCGCATCGACCACCACAAACGCGCGCCCGACGACGGCAAGCACCTCCGCTGCACCTTCCGGAAGCAGGGGTTCGGTAACATCCAGGTCCACGATCCTGCGCTGCCGCTCGCTGATCCTGAAAGCGAGCATGCCAAAGACGCCCAGTGACAGGCCAACCAAGCCTGCAACGACACCTATAAGCAACGGATCCACGTGTCCAGCTTATGCTCTGGAATCACGCCAAAGTGTTGATCCAGTGCCAAACGGGAGCGGTTCAACTAACGTTCATCTAAAGGTGCGCAACCGTTCACTGGCTCCTGACACAGTTACTGGTTGGACTGCCAATAGTTTTTGAAATCCGCACCCATCATGGGACAGGATTTCCAAGGAAAGGACGCCTTAGTGCGCAAGGTTTTTCAGGAGGAGCTCACCCAGGTCGGTGACGACCTCGTCGAGATTTCCAAACTGGTTCACGAAGCAATCACGAACGCCACTACGGCCTTCGAAGGCGCCGACGTCGATCTTGCCCAAGACGTCATCGCGGCAGACGCACGCATCGACTTCCTGCAGAACAGCCTCGACGAACGGGCCATCGACATCTTGGCCTTGCAAGGCCCCGTTGCCAGCGATCTGCGCATGATTGTTGGTTCGCTCCGTATGAGCGCATCGCTGGAGCGCATGGGTGACCTCGCCCGCCATGTGGCGCAGCTGGCGCGCCTCCGCTACCCCGCAACCGTCATTCCGACGTCCCTGACGCAGACCTTCAAGGCGATGGCGCAGCACGACATCGACATCACGGCCAAGGTCACCGAACTCCTCGAGACCCGCAACCTTGAGGTGGCGCGCGACATCCTCAAGATCAACATCGCCGTGGACGACCTCCACCTCAGCGTCTTCAAGGCGATCGCCTCCCCCGCCTGGAACGAGACTGCTTCCACCACGGTGGATGTGGCCCTGGCCAGCCGCTACTTCGAGCGCTTCGCCGACCACGGCGTCTCCGTTGCCCGCAAGGTCACGTACCTCGTCACGGGCGAATGGCAGCCTGAGGGCTTCTAGCGGGTCCCCGCATAACCAACGACGGCGGCCGGTCACCTAAGGTGACCGGCCGCCGTCGTCGTTGACATGCTTCGTAGCTGGTGCCGCGGGCGGGCTGCGTCTAAGGGAGGAACGACCGAGCAGCCGCCGCGGCAGTAGCGGAGAACTTACTTCTTACCCTGGTTCGCTACAGCCAGAATCGCATCTGCTGCTGCCTCGGGGTCCAGGTACGTGCCGCCCGGGTTGATCGGCTGGAAGTCTTCATCCAGTTCGTAGACCAGCGGGATGCCCGTGGGGATGTTCAGTCCTGCAATGGCGTCATCGCTGATGCCGTCAAGGTGCTTGACCAGGGCGCGCAGGGAGTTGCCGTGCGCGGTCACCAGGACGGTCTTGCCAGCCTTGAGGTCTTCCTTGATGTCCGATTCCCAGTACGGGAGGAGACGGACAAGGACGTCCTTGAGGCACTCAGTGCGCGGGAGGGCGTCGCCGAGGTCCTTGTAGCGGACGTCGTGTGCCTGCGAGAATTCGCTGTCATCGGACAGGGGCGGCGGCGGGGTGTCGTAGCTGCGGCGCCATTCCATGAACTGCTCTTCGCCGAATTCGGCGAGGGTCTGGGCTTTGTCCTTGCCCTGCAGCGCACCGTAGTGGCGCTCGTTGAGGCGCCAGTCGCGCTTGACCGGGATCCAGCCGCGGTCGGCCTTGTCCAAGGCCATGTTGGCGGTGTTGATGGCGCGCTTCAGGAGCGAGGTGTACAGGATGTCCGGGAGGATGTTTTTCTCAACCAGGAGTTCCCCACCGCGCACTGCTTCCGCGCGGCCTTGGTCGTTCAGGTCTACGTCCACCCAACCGGTGAACAGGTTCTTGGCGTTCCAGTCGCTGTGGCCGTGGCGCAGCAGAATCAGCTTGTAAGTCATGGTTTTCATCCTAGCCGAGGGGTCCTGTGCCTTGCCGGGCGTTACGTTTCTCAACGCGGGGTCATTTACGGCCCATAAAGCGGCTCCGCATGGGCCGTAAGTGACCCCGGGTTGCAGGATAAAGTGGGGGCCGTGGTGCAAAAAGCGGAACGGGTCAGTACTTCCCGAAGTCGAAGTGGGAAGCCTGTTGGCAACGTCACCCGCGGCACCACCAATCCGAACCGTATGCGTCGCTTGGATCGGTGGCTCGCCGGGCCGCAGGCGTGGCGGCTGCGCGCCGCCGTCGACCCTTTGGTTGTAGACCTGGGCTATGGCGCCTCGCCGGCCACCGCCGTCGAACTTTTTGAGCGGCTTCAGGCCGTCCGTTCGGATGTGCGCGTCTGCGGGATCGAAATTGAGCCTGATCGGGTGCGTACGGCCAAGGCGCTGGAACGCCCCGGGCTCAGCTTCCACGTAGGTGGTTTCGAAGTGCCCATTCCCGGGGACCCCATACTTGTGCGGGCCTTCAATGTCCTCCGTCAGTATGAGGAGGCGGACGTGGCCGGGATCTGGGGGCTGGTTCAGTCCCGCTTGGCTCGGGGCGGCCTGTTCATTGATGGCACCTGCGATGAGATCGGCCGGTGCGTCACGTGGGTGGCCTTGGACCGGGACCGTCCCCTGAGCCTTAGTTTCTCGGTGCGGTTCGGCAGTTTTGAGCTGCCCTCGGAAGTGGCCGAGCGGCTGCCCAAGGCCCTTATCCACCGGAACGTGCAGGGCGAACCCATCCATACATTCCTGCGGGCCATGGACAAGGCATGGCTGGAGGTCGCGCCACTGGCATCGTTCGGCAACCGGCAGCGCTGGACGGGAATGTGCCGCTTACTGCGCGACGCCGGGTGGCCGCTTCAGGATGGTCCGTCGCGGTGGCGCCTGGGTGAAGTTACGGTGGCGTGGGACGCGGTTGCGCCGAAGTAGCGTTCTTTACCCACGCATTTTTCTACCAGGGTCCGTAGGGACCGACGTTGCGGTTGCCGCCGCTGCCTGCTTCGCGGACTGCTGGACGGACGTCCGCAAGGTATACGCAGGACGCGGTCACTGCAGCAATGCCGAACAGGCCCAGACCGCTACCACCGCTCAAGAGGGTCAATGCGCCGATGGCAAAAGCGACGCCGGTGAGGGCCAACCAGAACGTCTTGGTGCGCTTGGAGGCGGCAACAAATAGCGTCGGCCGGTGGCGCAGGCAATCCACAAAAGCCCACAGTTCAAGAACAACGGCCACCAAGCCAAGGATGAAGTAGACCGCGTTGGTGACAATCGCGATCAAGAATTTTCCGTCCACGCCCCTTAGCCTAACCGTCCAGCGACTTCAGTGCTTGCTCGAGATCGGACCAGAGGTCTTCCACGTTCTCGATACCCACGCTCAAACGAACCAGGTTCTCCGGGACACTAACCGGTTCAGCCGTGTGCCGGCGTCGACGTTCGATCAGGGACTCAACGCCGCCCAAAGATGTTGCCGGGAGCCAGAGCTGAAGCGCACGGACCACTTCGTCGGCGGCCTGGGCGCCAGTGCGGGCTTCGTCTCCGGCGATTTGGATGCAAAGGATGGAACCAAACCCCTTCATCTGGTCCTTGGCGCGCTCATGCCCCGGATCCGAGGGGAGGCCCGGATATCGGATGGACTCTACCCTCGGATGGGTGCTGAGGCGCTCGGCGAGCACTGCCGCGGACGCCTGCGAACGCTCGATCCGCAAGGCGAGGGTGCGCAGTCCGCGCAGCGCAAGCCATGCCTCGAACGGGCCGGCGATGCCGCCGTGGATGATGCGATGGTGGAGGAGCGTGGCCCGCAGTTCCGCGTTGGAGGTCACCAAGGCGCCCAGGACGACGTCGGAATGGCCCGCCAGGTATTTGGTCACGGAGTGAAGCACGACGTCGGAGCCCAGGCTAAGCGGCTGCTGCACCAACGGCGTGGAGAAAGTATTGTCTGTGACCACGATCGCGCCCACAGCGTGGGCGGCGTCGGTAAGCGCCCGAACATCGGCAATGCCAAGCATGGGGTTGGTGGGGCTTTCCAGCCAGAGCATGTCCGCGGCTTTGCCATCTTCCGGACTGATCACGGCCTTCACGGCCTCCGTGTCCGTAATGTCCACGATTCGTAGGTCCAGGAAGCCCTTCTCAGCAAGTTCCGTCGCCATGACCAACGAGCCCGAGTAGCTATGAGACGGCATGACAACAACGCCACCGGCAGGTACCAGAGAGAGGGCCGAGCTGGCGGCAGCGAGCCCGGATGCGTACAGCAAGCCGGGCAGCGTAGCGCCTTCCAGCTTGCCCAGGGCGTCCTCGAATGGGTCCCACGTGGGGTTGGCGTAGCGACCATAGCCGCGATCGCCGTCGCCAAGAGAACCAGTTCCAAAATATGTGGAGGACAGGACGATGGGCGGATTCACCGGCTCATCATGTTTACGCTCGGGGCGGCCCGCAGCCACCACAACGGTTTCCGGGGACAAATCGGCAGCACGCTGGTCGGAAAGGCTCATGGTTTCAGGGTAGTCGTGGGCGAGCCTGTGGATGAAAGCCGTTACGGTTTGCGCCTGATCGGTAGGCTAGACAGGTGAGTATTCAGAGCCCCGGTCTTTTCATCGCGTTCGAAGGTGGCGATGGAGCCGGCAAGTCCACCCAGGCTGCCCGGCTCTGCGACGCCCTCGAATCGCGGGGCCTGTCCGTGGTGCGCACCCGCGAACCCGGCGGGACGCCCATTGGAGAAAAGCTGCGCTCCCTTGTCCTGGACCATGGCCACGGCACCATCGATGCCCGCACAGAGGCGCTGATGTTCGCGGCGGCCCGGGCAGCGCACGCCAGCCAAGTGATCCGCCCGGCGCTTGCAGCCGGTCGTGTGGTCATCACGGACCGCTACATTGACTCGTCCGTTGCCTATCAAGGTGCTGGCCGCGGGCTTGGGGCAGAGGGGGTTTTGTCCCTCAACGAATGGGCCACGGAAGGCCTGCATCCGGACTTGACTGTACTGCTCGACGTCGAGCCCTCCGACGGCCGCGAACGTCGCACTGCCGGCGCGGCTGCTGAAGACCGTTTGGAATCGGAACCGGACGCGTTCCACTCCACAATCCGCCATGCCTTCCTTGACCTCGCTGCAGCGGCTCCCACAAGTTATTTGGTGCTCCCAGCCAAAGCCGAAATTGGGACGCTGGCCGCGCAGATCCTCGAACGGGTGGAATCCCTGCTGGTTGAGCGTGGGCTGGGCGAGCGTGTTTCCGGGAACCACCTATGAGTGTTTGGGACGACCTCCAAGGCCAGTCGCCGGTCGTTGCCCAGCTCAAGCAGGCAGCGCAGGGCGAAACCGGCCTCACTCATGCCTGGCTCTTCACCGGCCCTCCGGGATCGGGCCGTTCCAACGCTGCCAAGGCTTTCGCTGCCGCGCTGAACTGCGAGCAGGACGACGTCACTTTGCGTGGCTGCGGGGAGTGCGCCGCGTGCCACACGATCCTCGGCGAGACCCATTCGGATGTGACATTCGTACGGACCGAAAAAGTCACCATCACCATCGACGAAGCCCGCGAACTCGTCTCAAAGGCTGGCGACCGTCCCGCCACTGGCCGTTGGCGGATCATCATCGTTGAGGACGCGGACCGCATGGCGGAACGAACCACCAACGTCCTGTTGAAGGCGATCGAGGAACCGACTCCGCGTACTATCTGGATGCTGTGCGCCCCATCGCCGGCAGACGTACTGGTTACCATCCGATCGCGCTGCCGTCCCGTAAGCCTTCGGCTTCCCCCAGCCTCCGACGTCGCCGCACTGCTGGTAAGGCGTGACGGCATTGATCCTGAACTCGCGGACCGGGCTGCCCGTGCTGCGCAAAGCCACATCGGGATTGCCCGCCGGCTCGCCCGGGACGCGGACGCCCGCGAACGCCGTCTCGAAACGGTTCGCATCCCCTTGGGACTCCGTGGGGTTACGGCAGCGGTGATGATGGCCGAGAAGCTCGTCAAGATTGCCACCGATGAAGCCAACAGCTCCAATGATGAACGCGACGCGGCCGAGAAAATTGCGCTCCTGGCAAGCCTTGGCGCACCAGAGTCGGGCACGCTGCCACCGTCCATGCGGAGCCAGGTGAGGCAGCTTGAGGACGACCAAAAACGCCGTGCCAAGCGCTCCATCACGGACTCGCTGGACCGCACGCTGACCGATCTGTTGTCCTTCTACCGGGATGTCCTGATCATCCAATTGGGGAACGCCGTGGAGCTGGTCAACGTTGAGCTCAAGAGCGATCTTGAAGAATACGCCGCCCGCTCCACCCCGGAAGCGACCCTCGCCCGGATGGACGCGATCAACAAGGCCCGTGTCCGTATTACCACCACCAACGTGGCGCCGCTGTTGGCGGTCGAGTCCATGGCGACCAGCCTCATCCAGCAATAGGAGAATCCATGAAGTCCGCACCTCGCCGGCCCGCCGGTACCCCTATAAGGGACCGGTCTGTCCAGCCTGCTGCGGGCAGGAGTGCCAGGCGGCGCGGGTTCGCGGCCCTGTGCTTGGCCCTTGCCTCCCTGCTGGTGCTCAGTGCCTGCTCGTTGCCCTTCCTGCCGACACCTACGGCGAAGCCCAGCACCAGCACTGTTGACCCGTCCATTGCGGCCTCGGCGCCTAAAGGCCTCGAAAAATACTACTCACAGGCCGTGAAATGGAGCTCGTGCGAGGACGGGTTCCAGTGCGCTGAGGTCAAGGTTCCCCTGGACTACGGCAAACCGGACTCCGCCGACATCACGCTGTCCGCCATCAAATTGCCCAGCACGGGCACCAAGAAGGGTTCCATCCTGGTCAATCCGGGAGGTCCGGGCGGCTCCGGCGTCGATTTCGTCAAGGATGCGGGAAACACGCACTTCACCGAGAAGCTCCGCGCCAACTACGACATGGTGGGCTTCGACCCCCGCGGCGTCAAGCGGTCCGCTCCGGTCACCTGCCTGTCTGATGCAGAACGCGACGCCGCTCGCGAGAAAGTATTCCGGAAGGACACGGACCAAGGCCTGGCTGCCGCCTTGGCCTTCAACAAGTCCCTGGCTGAGAAGTGCGTCGAGAAGACCGGACCCGTGCTGGAGCACATCGATACCGTCAGTGCTGCCAAAGACCTGGACGTCCTGCGCGCCGTCGTCAATGATGCCAAGCTCAATTACCTGGGCTATTCCTACGGTACTTTCCTGGGTTCCACCTACGCCTCGCTGTTCCCTGAGAACGTCGGGCACCTAGTCCTGGACGGTGCCGTGGACCCGTCCATCAGCAACGAGGAACTGACTGCGGGGCAGGCAAAAGCGTTTGAAAAGGCCCTCCGCACGTACGTCGACGACTGCCTTCGTCAAAAGGGGTGCCCCCTGAGTGGTTCCGTTGACAACGGAGTCCAGGAAATCAGGGATCTCATCAACGCAGTGGACCAGAACCCCCAAACAGCCAAGGACGGGAGGCTGGTGACCGGGACCGAGTTTGTCAACGGGCTCTTCCTCCCGCTCTATGACAACCAAAGCTGGCCCGCATTGACCCAGGCCCTGGACAGTGCCTTCTCCGGCGACGTGTCCCAGATGATGCGCATCGCCGATCTCGGGGCGGACCGCGAAGCCAACGGTACGTACAGTTCAAACTCGGCATTCGCGTTCCAGGCCATCAACTGCCTCGACTACCCAATGGTCAGCGATACCGCCGGAATGAGGGCTGAGGAAGTTCGCCTCAAGCAGGAATCTCCAACATTCGGCGCATTCTTCGCCTACGGCGGGGTGACCTGCAAGGACTGGCCGTACAAGAACACCCGCACGCCGGCCCCTGTGGACTACACCGGCTCCGCCCCCATCGTCGTCATCGGTACCACCGGCGACCCGGCCACCCCCCTGGAGTGGGCACAGTCGCTGCGCAAACAGCTGGAAAATGCTGCCCTGGTCACCTGGGAAGGTGAGGGGCACACAGCCTATGGCCGCTCGAACTCATGCGTCAGCACCGCCGTCGACGATTACTTTGTGGACGGCAAGCTGCCGCAGGACGGACTCCAGTGCTAAGTCTCCCGTGACGTGACGGGCCTGGATTCGTGTTTCTCCAGCAGGAGCGGGAGTTGCTTGATGGAATCCACGACGACGGTAGCACCCGCTGCGCGCAGCGTCGCCTCGGAGTGGGAGCCTGTGAGGACGCCGGCAATCAGGGATGCACCCGAGCGGACGCCTGAGAGCATGTCTGAGCTGGTATCTCCAATCACACCCACCTCCCGCACGTCATCGAGGTCCAAGGCGAGCAACGCCGTCAGGATCATGTCCGGGTAGGGCCGGCCGCGGCCCGCGTCTGCCGGACATAAACTAAGGTCCGCCAGCCCCATCCACCCCAGTGACTCGAGCACCATGTTCTGCGTATGGCGGCCGAAGCCCGTGGCAAGGCACACCTGGATGCCGGACTCCCGCATCCAGATAATGGCATCCTCCGCGCCAGGGATAGCCCGGATACCAGAGTCCTCGATCAACTCGTCATAAGCCCTCTCGAAGACCTTGTTTGCGCTCTCTGCCACCGCGGCGTCGCCGAAGAGGTCCCCAAAGACCGCCATTTTCGAGAAGCCCATGGTGTCACGCGCATAACCGAGCATGCTCTCGAAGCGCCTGCTGCCCGGTTTCACGCCGTGCTCCACCAACGCGCGGGACAGAGCCCGCTCCGTGCGGCCATCGTCGGTAATCGTGGTACCCACCATGTCCACCACGGCCAGCCGTAGCCGGTGGGGAGTGTTGTTCGTATCCGTGGTTATTGCGTCCTCGGTCATTGCGCGGCTCCTTCGGCTGGTTTTCGTGGCTCGATGTAACCGCCACCGTTGATTTCCCAGCTTCCGGCCGCCCGGAAAAGGCCGCCTGAACCCGGCCCGACATGCAGGTGAACATCCCCGCAACGGCCACCACCGCCCTCGTTTTGACCCGGGCGCGGTGCCTCTATTACAGTTATGTCTTGCGTGATCGCCCGGGAAACCGGCGATGAACGCGGTGCTTCCTTAGCTCAGTCGGTAGAGCGTTTCACTCGTAATGAAAAGGTCATCAGTTCGATTCTGATAGGAAGCTCGGTAGAGAACCCCTGGAAATCAAGGATTTCCAGGGGTTCTCCTTTTTCTGACTGAAGCGATTACGTGTGCCTGCGTCCGAATTCCGGGCCTCTACTGTTTGCTGCTTTTCGCACGGTTGTTTGACTTGGCGCGGACGTGCATCCGTTCGCCCTGTCCGCCGAAGACGCTGAGGACTTCTGCGGGCTGGTCTCCGGTGCTGCCGAACCAATGAGGGACGTGCGTGTCGAACTCCGCCACTTCCCCGGGTTCGAGGATCAGGTCATGGTCGCCGAGAACCAGGCGCATGCGTCCTGAGAGGACGTAAAGCCATTCGTATCCTTCATGCGTCTTGGGTTCGGGGTGGATCTTCGTGGTGGGGATGACGATTTTCGCGGCCTGCATGCCACCGGGCTGGCGCGTAAGCGGAATGACGGTCCGCCCGTTCGAGCCTGCGGCTTTGAGGCGGACACGGGGGTCTCCGACGTCGGGGGCGCCGACAAGGTCATCCAGTGGCACGCGGTACGCCTGAGCGAGGGGCAGCAGCAGTTCCAGGCTGGGGCGCCGCTGCCCTGTCTCCAGCCGCGACAAAGTACTCTTCGAAATTCCGGTAGCGGCAGCAAGAGCTGTCAATGTAACGCCGCGCTGGGTGCGCAGTCGTTTCAGCCGTGGTCCAACCTGCTCAAGGGCGGCGGCGATCGCTGGTACTGAGTCAGTCACAGGGCTATCCAACGCTTAATTCCCAGAAACGCCTAATTCCCGGAAACAGCAACGTTTGTTGTCGCAGCGCAGGATGCCGGACAGCCTTGAGCCATGACTGAATTTGACGTAGTGATAGTGGGCGGCGGAGCGGCCGGACTCTCGGCGGCCCTGGTGTTGTCACGGGCCCGCCGGAAAGTCCTCGTAGTGGACTCCGGCGCCCCCCGGAACGCCCCGGCCCCGCACATGCACGGCTTCCTGTCCCGTGATGGTATGCCGCCGGCCGGGCTGCTCGAAGTGGGCAGGGACGAAGTGAAAGGTTACGGGGGCGAGATCCGTGCCGGTGACGTGACCGAGCTGGTGCCGTCGGGCGGATCGGGGTTCTGGGTTCTGCTCTCGGACGGCCAGCGGGTTTCGGCGCGCCGCCTGCTGATCGCCACCGGCCTGCGTGACGAACTGCCGGACATTCCCGGTCTTGCGGCCCGATGGGCCCGGGACGTCCTGCATTGCCCGTACTGCCACGGCTTCGAGGTCCGCGACCGACAGCTTGGCGTGCTCGGCGGTTCTGCTGAATCCGTTCGGTATGTGCAGACTGTGCGGCAGTGGACGACGGACGTCGTGTTCTTCACCCCGCCCGGATCCCTAACACCGCTGCAGCGCTCCGAGCTCGTGGCCCGCGCGATCGGGATCGTCGAAGGCACCGTGAAGCAAGTCCTCGTCGAGAACGACCAGCTCAGCGGAGTGGAAATGGACGACGGACGGATTATCCGCCGGCAGGCCCTGTTCCTCCCTCCCCGCTTCGTCCCTCACAACGACCTCCTAGCCAGGATCGGCTGCGAAATGGATGATTCCGGGTGGGTGGTCCGCGACGGCACAGGGCTCACCACCATTCCCGGGGTATGGGTTGCAGGTAATGTAGCGAACCCCCGCGCCCAAGTCATAACCGCAGCAGGCGAAGGATCCACTTCAGCAATAGCCATCAACGCCGACCTGATAGAAGAGGACACCCGAAATGCTGTCCGCGCCTTCAGCCTGGGCTACTGATCCAAACCCCATCACCAGATGCCCAATGAATACCAAAGGAGCCTTCATGTCCGATCAAGCAACAACCCAGCGCCCCACCCAGACCCCGCCGCCAACCCAACATCAGCTCGCCCTCATGATCTGGCTGGCGGTGTTTCCCACGCTGACCGTCATCAACCTCGTAGTCGGCGACTGGCTAGTAACCCTGCATCCCGTGCTGCGCACCTTCCTTCTGGCTACCGTTGCCGTGCCGATCGTGATCTATGGGCTGATGCCGCACCTTCACCGGCTTCGCGCCATCCTGCTGGCCCGTCTGGTCCGCAACTGAACCCCGGGGCCATCACTGCGAACTGTCATGGGAGGGTCCGCCGTGCCTGAAACATCGGGCGAGCGCCCCCGGATTCTGGCGCGCGGGATGGATGCTGGTTCTCCGCGTCATCTTCTTTCGCGTCATCGTAGCGTTCTGCTTCCTCGGCGGCGGTACATTCGAAATCAAGGACCGGCTCATCCCGGTCGACGCCCTCGCGACCGGACTCTGACAGGATCGCCATGGAGAACAAGAAAATCTTCGCCCGGCCGGACGGATCGCCTTATGATCCGAACCCGGTCAACGTCCGCCAGTTCGAGGAGCAGTATGGGCCCGGAGGTGTCCCCGGAGGATACTCGATGGCGGCCGTCACGCCGCTCCAGGACCCGACAACCATCAGGGTGGCGGCCTGCTTCCTTACGCTCCTAAGCGGTGGGATGCTTGCCCTGGGCGTCTACTGCCTCACCCTTCCTGACGAAGTGGGGACGGGTATCTGGAGCATAATCCTTGGGCTCGCCTCCTCCGTCATGGTCTGGTGGGCTTTCGTTATCGCCAGCCGCCGACGGCGGTGGTTGCAGGCGCAGAAGGCCCGGCAGGCCTGGAGCGCCGAATAGTGAACGAGCTCATCGGGATTGGCGTGGGACTCGGATGCGTACTGGTGATCATGGCAGTGGTGTTCGGATTGAACACCGTCTGGCAACGCAGGCACCGCCGGACCAGGCCGCCGCGGCACCAAGGAGAGCCCCAGTCTCAGCGGGGCCGGGTTTACAAATACCCGCCGCCCACCAACCATAACAAGGATCAGTCGAGCGGCTGGCCCTGATTGCGTGCTCCGCGAGAAGTGCAAGGATCCAGCCCTGGGCCTTCACCGGCCGGGCCGGACGACGCGCGCCGCACTGATGAGACCTCCCTCGAGATGGCCCGCATCAGGGAACGAAGCCGTCCAGGCCGTGTGGCGTCTGCCGGGCGCCGTAGCCATTGCTGACTTATGTGTCGTCAGGACCGGGGCATTCCCTCGGCAACGGCGAGCGGCAACACATGAACCGGCACCTGTTGGTGCCACTGGGTTGCGCGCTCGTAGGCGTTGGCGATCGCCAGGACTGTGGCATCGGCGTGTTGCTGTCCCATGATGTGCAGACCGACAGGTTGGCCGTTGGCAAAGCCGCAGGGCACACTGACCGCCGGCATCCCAGTGAGGTTGGCCGCCGAGAGCATCCGCAACGCAGCCGCAAGGGAATCCTCGCCCGGGGATGCTGTGAGTTCAGAAGACATGGAGCTGGCAAAAGGGGCGATCGCCGGCAGGGTGGGCGAAACCAGTGCCTGGACCCGGGCCTGCGCCATGACCCTTGGTATAAACGACCGGAGGTAGTGCCTTACCTGCCAAGCCAGCTCAATATCTCCCTCCGAGGCCAACGCTCCCGTTTCAATCATGATTCGGGTGGCGGGCAAGTATCGCTCAGCGGAGGTTCCTAGCCGCGCGCGGTGATGGACTACCGCTTCGGAGAGTGAAATCGCAACACTGGCATGCAGTGCGAGATCAAGTTCGGGAAGCGGGAGCTCCACGATCTCGAACCCAAGGTCCGCGAGTACGCGCAGCGCCTTTTCCACAGCCTCCACGACGCCGTCCGCGACTCCCCATTGTGTCCAAATGGCGCGATCAACCCCAAGTCTTGCAGGCCCGGAGAGTTTCCGGATTTGCGCCGACACGGGTCCTCCGAGCAAGGAAATCCCCTTCGGCTCCGCCATCCCATCAAGAAGCGCCGCGCAGTCTTCAACGCTCCGGGCAATGGGTCCCACGTGGTCCATGGTGTGGGACACGTGAAGGACCCCTGAAGAAGACACGACGCCGTAGCTTGGCTTCAGCCCTACCAAACCGTTGATGGCAGCCGGGTTCCGTACCGAGCCGCCTGTATCGGTGCCCAAAGCGCCGGGAATCGATCCAACGGCCACCGCTACGCCCGATCCAACGCTGGAGCCTCCCGCGTATCGGTCAGGGCTCCATGGGTTTCGTGACGGCGGTGTCCCCTGCCCGAATGCGAACTCGTGTGTTTGAAGCTTTCCAAGGATCACGGCACCATTGGCCCGGAGCTGGCGTACGGCTCCGGCGTCTTCTTCCGCGATAATCCCGCGAAGACTCTCTGAGCCCCCTTCGGTTGGCATGCCTCGGACATTGATGACGTCTTTCACTCCCAGAGGGATGCCGTGGAGGGCGCCCGCGAACTGACCCTTCGCTGCCAGCTCGTCGGCGGTGCGGGCCGCTTCCCGCGCCGCGCTCTCATCCACATGCGCCCAGGCGTGAGCGTACCCCTCTGTGGCCTGGAGGCGATCCAACACGGAGTCGAGCAGTTCAACTGCCGAAAGCTCCCGTCGTCGAAGGAGGCCCGCCGCCTCGGCGATGCCCATTTTCCATTCTTGGTTCACTGCGGCACCTCCTGCCCTGCTGGGGTTTTCTGTTCATCGACGCGTAGTTGCTGTTCAAAGTCAGCCTTCAGTGAATCCATCCCTGCGCGAAAGTCGCGATACGCTTTTTCCAGCGCGGGCAGGTCCTGCTGCGCAATCGCATCGCCCACTAATCCACGGATTACAGTGAGTTGTTCCCTGTTCAAAGGTGGGACTCTATTCAATGGTGGGACTCCGTCCACGTTTTCGCTCATCGATGCGCCTCTGGCGTGAGTTTCCCATCGCGGACCACACAGACGCCGTCCACCAGGACCAGCCGCACATCGCGGAGTTCATCGGCACTGGCCACAACCACGTCCGCCATGCGACCGGCCTCAAGCCGCCCACGTCCGGGCGCGATGCCGGGAATGAGGTCGGCCGGGGCCGAGGTAGCCATGGCAACGGCGCCGGCCAACGAGCGGTGTCCATGCACGGCTATGTCTTCAATGGCCGAGATCAACTCATCATGGTCTCCGTCATGCCCATAATCCGTGCCGATGACTGAGATCAGTTCTGGTTCCCGAAGCAGGATGTCCCAGTGCTCGCGTGTCTTCACGGTGTGCCGGCGGTGGAGGAGATCGAACACGGATGCCTCGGCGGGCCACCCCATCTTCCTTCCCAGAACAGCCAGCTCGCGGGCCTCATCGGGAGTATGAGACGGATGGTTAGCGTGCGCGGCTATGACTGTGGCCCCGCTCCCGTCAAGCTCAAGCATCATCTGACGCAGAACGTTGGCGGTCGCGGACGCGCTGTGGACAATTGCCGGCACGCCGAACGTTGACGCTGCCCGAATGCCTTCCCGGATCCCTTCGATAGCCGGGACAAAGGACGGCATGACCGAGTCCGTCACGAGTTTCGCGAGCTGGGTTGCAGTGAAGGCCTCAGTAAGCCCGGCCTCCTTGGCAGCTTCCGCCAAGGCATTTACGTTGAATGCCGCGACATCGATGAACCGGCCCAACACCGCTTCTTTGATGCGCCGGGCCTGGTCGATGGTGATGCGGATCCCGGAGGCCTTGTGGATGGCAGCCGGTATGTAGACCAGATCCTGGCCTCCTCCACCGAGCGTTTGGCCGCCGCCCAGTTCTCCAATGGCGACAGCACCGTCGTCGAGCATCTGTTCGACGCTCAGTTCCCGGGAGACGGCAGTGAGACCGTGCCCGTCAGCCATGGCGGCCGCTTGCACGCAGTGCGGCAGATGGGTGGTGGCGCCCCGGACGTGCACCGAGTGCCGGCGGTCGGCTTCGCGCACTTCGTCCATGGAAGCGAAACCACACAGGTTAAGGACCGTCGTGGTGCCCGACAGGAGATGCCTATCCAAGTTGCCCATCCAACGCTCCGCGGGCAGCGCCGGTGCTGCGCTCGGGAACAACGGGCCGGGCGTCACTCCGTGGGTGTGCACGTTGATGAGGCCGGGCATGACGACGCACCCGGAAGCATCAATGACCTCTCCAGCGAAACTCAGGGTCATGTCCCAGTGGTCGAGCACATCTGCGATGCGGCCATCCCGAACCACGACTGCTCCGGCGGGCAGGACGGTTTCGCCGGAGCCCGTAACAACGGTGCCTCCGCGAATGAGCGTAGACATTCGCGCCCCTCTCGGCTAGTTTCATCATATCGAAGTTTGCTTCACTATAGCCGCAAGGATGCGGTGTCGGAACCCCCGGACGGAGAACGATGGTGGCAAGGGCAGGGACGGAGCGGGATTTCATCGGGTACGGCGAAACCCCGCCTGATTTCCGTTGGCCGGGCGGGGCGCGAGTGGCAGTTTCCTTGGTGATCAACGTCGAGGAAGGCGCGGAACGCAGCATTGCCCGAGGCGACGGTGCCAATGACCTCGGAGCCCATTGGATCCCAGCCAGTGCATCGGCCGCCCGGAACCTGACACTGGAATCCGCCTTCGAATACGGTTCGCGTGCAGGTATCTGGCGCTTGTTGCGGCTCCTCAGGAAACACGACGTCCAGGCCACAGCCTTCTGCTGCGCGGTGGCGCTGCAACTTAACCCTCCTATTGCCGCGGCCCTGGTCCGCGACGGGCACGAAATAGCCGATCATGGTCACCAGTGGGACACGCACACCGACCTCGACGACGACGCAGAGGCACGCCTCATCCGCACCTCCCGCGACGCCATCGAGGCCAGCACGGGACGCTCCCCCACGAGCTGGTATTCCCGGGATGGACTCAAACCGGGGACGCGCAAAGTGCTAGCTGGGAACGGATTCACGTACGAGTCGAACAGCTTCAATGACGACCTGCCGCATCGGGGATCCGGATCCTCCAACCCGGATCTCCCCGTGCTGCCCTACGCCGGCGACACCAATGATTCCGGCCTCTTCAAGCAATTTCCCACTGCCGCAGCATTCGGAAACCACCTGATCGCCGCCCTTGAGCTGCTCGCTGATGATCCCCGCGGCGGCCCTTCAGTTATGAGCGTCGGGCTGCACCCCAGGCTGATCGGAAGGCCTGCGTATATTGGCGCGCTCGACCACTTCATTGCCCATGCGCGCAAGAACGGGGCGTGGATTGCCACGCGCGAAGAGATTGTGAACGCCTGGATTCAGATCACGACGCCGGAGCAGCCGACGGCGGCCGGCTCAGCGGAGGCGTAGGCGTAGGCGTAGGGCCACCTTATGGGCGGACGGGAAGAGAATGCCCGGCCGACAATACGATGCCGGCTGCTAATTGGCGGCGAGCAGCGCTCCCCATCCTTGGATTGGACGAGCGACGCCGGCTATGCGGAGGATGTGCCACAGCGTGGCAATCGCACTGTCCACCACGGGAATGCCGAACTCCTGTTCCAAGCCAGCCACCAAGTAGCCGGAACGCAGGTTGGTGCCAACGCACACCACTGCGTCAACGGCGTTCCCGAATGCGGGGCGAATCATGGCCTCGATCTCGCGGGCTCCCAAAAGGGCTATCTGCGGATTCGTCATCGACGCCTCCGGAACCGACATGGTCTGCACATCGATTCCGTGGTTGGCATACTCCTGCCTAATCCGGTGGGCGATGTCATGGGGACCAGGAAAAACGAGCCCGATTCGAGTGGCTGACAAGACCTTCACGGCCTCTACGACAGCCACGGACGCGGTGGTCGCCGGCGCGCCGCAGACGGCCTCCAGCTCGGCGCAAAGACCCCTATCGCGAGTGATTCCCGTCCAGGACCCTGACGTGCCGTGGAACGCGATGGCCTGCAGATGAGCGTCGTTCAACAAAGCCGGCGCCTCACCGAGAACGCCTAGATCCACGGCGTCATCGAGGCTTGGCGGCAAGCGGAACCGGCTGTAGTGGACTCCCAGGTCCGGCTGACCCGCCAGTATCGCGGCGGTGAGGGTTTCCGCATTCGAGTTGCTCGACGGGACAAGAATCCCCAGCCGCGTCGCCGGTCCGGGAACGCCCACGCCTAGTGGGCCTTGCCTAGGGACGGCGGTGTTGAGATTGCAAGCATCACGGCGGCCGAGTTCGTTTTGTTGCTCCACCAGTGCGGCAAGGAAGCATCATAGGTGAGGCTGTCTCCGGCCTCCAGCACGAAGTCCTGACCCCCAATGGTTGCCACCAGGTTGCCTGCTTGGAGGATGACGCACTCTTCGCCTTCGTGCGAGTGCGGAACGTGTGCGCCCTCAAAGTTCGCCGGAATGGTCATGCTGATGACACCCAGCTTCCGCTCCGAATCGGGGACGATGAGTTCCATGATGATCCCCTGCGACGGGATTTCGATGCGGCGCCGGTCTGCGCGCCGAACCAACATATGGTCCTGGCCCTCGTTGGGGTCAGTGAACATGCTGGCCAACGGCAGGTCAAGGGAGTTCGCAAGGCGAAGGAGGGTGGCAAAGGACGGATTGCCGATGCCGCGCTCGATCTGGCTGATGAGACCGGCGCTAACACCTGCGCGTTCAGCAAGCTCTTCCACGGTAAACCGGCCGAGACGCTGCTGTTTGATCATGACCCCGAGATGTGAAATCCAGAAGTCGCGTTCTTGTGGCTCGGCTACTTCGGTGCTTGCCGTTTCGGTGCTTTCCACGCCGACTCCTTCACTAGCCCTCGGATTTCCGTCAGTATATCGAAGATGATTTCGAGTGGGCATCTTTTTTGGTGCTGCAAATTCGACGGGCGCGCCGCCCGGGTCATTGGCGCTCATGCGGCACGCGAACCGGCATAGTTTGTCAGAAGCGAGGCGACTTCCTTCTCCCAATAGACCGCACAGCGATCGGCACCGCGGTCGAATACGCTTGCCGCCTTGGTCAAACCGGGGGCCGGCAGTCCGATACTGCTGCCTGCGCCTGATACCACGTCAACTACACGCTGCGTGGCTTCCTGCAAGGCTTCGGACCGCTCATCTCCTTGCCGTAGGAGGTCTGCTGCCAGATCGGTGGGTCCCACCCAGCCGCCGCCAAAAGCATCACTGTCAACGAATTCCTTGACCCGTTCCACGGCTTCCGCCGTCTCGAACAACACTGTGAGCAGAGGAGATAACGAATAATCCATGCCAAAGGCCGAAGCGGGCGTGACCTGTCGCGGACGGGATCCCCCGGGGGCATATCGGGTGGCTTCAAATGCACGTTCAAGCTGGTCTACTGTCCGCACCTGAGGCAGCACAATCTCTTCAACGCCGGTATTGGCGAAGGCCAGGAGCGTGTTGGGGTCCAAGTCAGGCACCCGCACCGCAACCTTCACGCCGGAGCCTGCCAGTCGCTGGACTACATCGCCACAGTCCCGGATTGTGATCCCGGTTTGCTCTGCATCGAGGACCACGAAATCCACTCCGGTACGGGCGAGCAGGGCAAGCAACGTCGGGGTGGGATCTGCAGTGATGATGCCAACGCTGCGCCCAACGGCGGCAGCCGGTTCCTTGATCATGGGGATTCTTTCTGAGAAGGGAGGAAATGGAACAGCGCAGGGCGCCCGGGCGCAGGGGAAGTTATTCGTCCGGAACGAACTCCCAGTCGGCAGGTTTGCTGACTCCGACGATGAGCTCCACGTTCTCCTTGCCATCGTTGGTGATCCCGTGTGTGGTGCCACGCGGGATGTAGATAGCGTCGCCTGGTTTTGCCCGGTATGTGGTGTCTCCGAGGTGGACGATCGGCGTTCCACCCAGGACCACATAAAACTCGGACGCATCCGGATGGTGGTGGCACAAGTGGTGCTGACCAGGCAGAATCCTTCCCCAGCTGACGCAGAGGTCATCAGACCCGCTCAGGTCCCTGGAGATGAGCGTACTGACCAGCCCTTGGTCACGCTGCCCGTTGAGCCCCACCTTATCCAAGGCCGTGAAGCCTTGCTCATGGACGTTGTGCACCAGTCGGTCAAGTCTGACTGGGGCGGTCCCCGCCTCACCCGGACGCATCAGGCCGCACCTTCGAATGCTGCTTGGGCCTTGATGCCTTCGGACTGTACAGGCGGGTGCTCCTTCCACCACCGCGCGATTTCCTCGCGCGTAGCGAACCAGACGCCGGTTTGGGCAAGGGCGTATTCAAGGAACCGGCGCACTCCGTGGGCAACGCTGGGCCTCCCACCGATGCGCAAATGCAGCCCTACCGACATCATTTTCGGTACCGTCTCGCCTTCGATGAGAAGGCAATCGAGGGTGTCCTTCAAAACGTTGAAGAAGTCTTCGCCGGTACCCAGGCTGCCGTTACCCCAGAAGCGAGCATCGTTAGTGTCTCCGGAGTAAGGCACCACCAAGTGGGGGTGCGAGCCCGCCTGGACGTAATACGGAAGGTCGTCGGCGTAGGAATTCGAGTCGTAGAGCACGCCCTCCTCGGCCAGAATCGTCCGCGTGTTCTCAGTGATGCCTTCCCGCACATACCAGCCGACCGGCCTCACACCGGAAACGGCCTCGACGGCGGCCAAGGACTTGCGGATCTCCCTGCGTTCTTCATCCGGCTCCATTCCCACGGTTCCGCGCCACTTGTATCCGTGGGCGCAGATCTCGTGCCCGTCCCGCACAATCGCACGGGCCGCCTCAGGATTCCGCTCCAGTGCTGCTCCACAAGCCATGACCGTGGCCTGCAGGTTGTATTCCCGGAGCATCCCAAGGTAGCGCCAGATGCCTACACGGCTGCCGTACTCAAAGAAGGACTCCTTCATGAGACTCCGCCGCGACGGGTCGGCTGACCAGCCGCCAAAGATCGAGACATCCTCGTCGAGTTCGTCACCGGCCTCAATGGAGCTCTCGGCGCCTTCCTCATAGTTCAACACCAAGGAGACAGCCACTTTGGCGCCATGCGGCCAAGTGACAACAGGAGGGTTCTCCCCATATCCAATCAGGTCCCGCATTGTCTCTCTCCTTGCTGTTGGTTGGCATCCATCGCAGCATCCTTCTCGGATTCCTGCTGAGCCCGGATCACTGGAATGGCTAGTACGTTTCTCTGGCAATCGCGGCATGCATTTTCATTATATTGATGAGTCTTCACTTTACAATCGTGACCCTTCATAAACTTTCCGGTGCGCCGCCAGAGACGTCTTGAGCATGCTGTCGACGTCGTCAATGACGTTTCCATGCGCGGGGGCGATCAGCCGGGCCGGGTGGCTCGCCAAAGTGTCTTCGATTGCCTGGAAGGCTGAGCTGACGTCGACAAATTTGGTCCAGTACAGTGCACGGCCCGTCCCGTACGCCGCCTGTTCGACGGAAGGGGGTGCCGGCATTTCACTGGAGAGCAACCGGCACTGCCCTGGCAAATGCACGGGCTCATCGTCCTCATCCGGCGCCGGAATGTCATGGATGTAGGAGAAGCCGTCGGAAACGAACATGATCCTGGCACCGGAGTCATACCCCCAGAGCGTATTCTCCAGGTCCCGGATGTAGGCCGGAAGGAACCGGAATTCCCTGCCGCCCAAGTCCAAAGACTCTCCGGCAGCCTTGGCCATGAGGCGGTCCGCATACTCGGGAAAATGCAGTGCATAATCGCGGACGTCCCCCACTACCACTGCCGACGGGTAACGGGCCAGAAGGAACGGAAGGTTTCCTGCGTGCGGGATTTCCGGATGCGTCGGGAAGACGTAGTCGAGCGTCCGTCCTCCGAGAGCACGCTCCAGCTGTGCCAGGACAGTGTCCCGGTGGGCCGGATCCCCCGTGTCCACCAGAATGGAAGCTTTCGATCCGATCACAAGGTAGGAAGACACGTGGTAGTGGACTTCCTGGCCTTCGGCACTGGCTGACAGGCATCCGCCGAGCCAGTATGCACCTTCACCAATGACGCGGCCAGTAGCGGTCTCCCCGCCCGGAATATTGAAACTCATTGAATGCCCACCCTCCTGATCGCAGCGGCAAGGGCCTCGGCCGCAGCAAGGGATTCCGCCCGGCCAACAATGGGCTCGCCATAGCTGGGCCCGATGGCATTGACGTGTAGCCGGCCAACGGATTCTTCAACGTCCCGCGCAATGTCATGCGTATCAGCCATGGCAAACCACCGGAACTTATGGAGGCCTGCACTGGCATTCGACGCGCCATAAGAACCGTGGGTGAAGGAATCCGAGGTCAACAGTGCCCCACATTCGGGGTCGAAGATCCACAAGGTCGGCAGGAGCCGCATCAGGGGCGAGACAAACTGCAGTGTCAGGCCGTCCATGACCTCAACATCAAGTGATGTCCCCGGGGTGACCATGATGCGCCGCGGGACAGCTGTGGTCCTTGGCACCGTGATGCCGCCGGTGTACCAGACAGATTCGACGTCGAACCGGGCCTCGATCGCCGGAAGGTTCAGGCAGCATTCCATTTCCGTTCGCGTCAGTACGACGGCGAGCCGTTCGCCTGGTTCAAGAAGGGCGTCCAGTTGCCGAATGATTTCCGCCTCGTGAAGCCGGATGCCGGTGTCCACCAGCACTGAACCTTTGCTTCCCTTGATGAGGTAGCAATTGACGGGCTGGGTGACGCGCACGCCAGGCGGACACCAACTGACATGCTCGTCCAGGAGGATGTCAGCCCCCAGACGGTGAACGCGGCTACCGATGAGGCTATGGGCGTCGTTGGCGACGACTGCCGCTTGGGCTGTGTGTGACTTCAACGACTTCTCCTCTCTCAGTCCCCGGAGGATGGCCTAGGCGGCCTTGGCCGAGTCCCAAACCGCAATGGCCTCATCCAAGCTGCAGACATCGTGGCGGGCCTTCATCACCGTCAATGCGGCGTCATGGACCACGGTGTCGTACGCGCCCACTGCGTCCTCCAGCAAGACCGCATAGAAGTCGTTGTGGACGGCATCACGCAGCGTCGCCTCGACGCATCCACCGGTTGAAACTCCCACGAGTGCCACGGATTCGATGCCCTGGCTGCGCAGGAGGAGCGCCAATTCAGTGCCCACAAACGCGCTGGGCCGGCGCTTGGTAATAACTACCTCCCCCTCCTCAGGCCGGCACTCTGCGCAGAACTCCGTGGCCGGATCGCCCTTGAGGCTGAGCCTGCCCAGGTCAATGGGCCGGCCATTGGCAGCCGTGTACAAAGCCCGCAACCAGGCGGGAGGTGAGCTGGCGCCGTCGGGCAGGTTTTCCACGCGGATGTGGAAGATCGGCACGCCATTCTTCCGGGCTGATTCGATGGCCCGTCCGCAGCGCTTCGCGACCGCCGGCATCATGCTGAGGTCGTGGCCGGAGTCACCAATTGCGCCACCGGCATACACTGCGCCTTCCTGCATGTCGATCACCACAAGGGCCGTCGTGGCCGGATCGAGCAATTCCTGAAGGGTATCGCGGACCTGCTTGCCGCAGATTTCAATCATGGGGGACTTCCTTCTGTGAGGTGGTGCCGGCCGGGTTCGACGACGATCGGCCGGCACCATGTGAGGCTGCGTGGACGCTAGCGGCCGAGCGAGTTGAAGTAGATCTGGCCGTTGGTCAGGGGCACTGCCCCCGACAACCCGGTCTTGGTGACCAGCACGCCCTTCGTTTCAACGAGCGAGAGGATCGCGGCGCCGTCATCTACCAGCGCGGCCATCTTCTTGAGAAGGTCGGTGCGCTTGTCCGCCTGGTTGTCCGGCGTCGCGGCGAGTTCCGCGCGGGCCTTGTCGAATTCCGGGTTGGACCATCCCGTGCTGTTGCTCGGGGCCCCGGTTCCGTAGAACGCGTAGCTGTAGAAGGCAGGATCTGCGATCACAATCGGCTCGGAGTACAACACTGCCTGGTAACGGCCTTCGATCAGTGCCGTGGAGAAGTCGGTGGAGCTGGCGACGTTCTGCAACTGGACGTCAATGCCCACCTCCTTGAGCATGGACTGGATCAGGACAGCAGACTTTGCGGCCACGGGACCCGGACGGGTGGCGCTGTAGCTCAGGGTCAGCGGGAAGCCATTACCATAGCCGGCCTCCGTCAGCAGTTTCTTAGCCTGGTCCTTGTCGAACTTATAGATGGCCGAATCTTCCACCATGGGGAAGATGGATCCTGCCGGTTCGCCGAAGCCAGCGTAGGCACCTTTCACCAAAGCCTCACGGTCGATGGCCGTGGACAGGGCGTGGCGAACCTTGGGGTCGGCCAGCGGACCCGTCTTGGTGTTGATCATCATCGTGTCGCGGGTTTGGCTGGGGCAGTTCAGGACAGTCACGCCCGGAGCCTTTTCCAGGGACTTGTACTGGTCGTAGTCGAAGCCGTTGGCCACCTGCACTTCGCCGGCCTCCACGAGCTGGCTGCGCGTTGCGGTACTCTGGACAGCCTTGACGACCACACGCTTCACAGATCCACGCGTACCCTCCCATTTGGGATCCGCCGTCACTGTCAACGAGGCACCGGGCGTGAATTCTTCCAGCTTCCAGCCGCTGTAGTCGGCGAGGTTTTTCGAAAGCCAGGCATTCGCCGTCGGATCGTCAGCAGTGGCGTGCTTCTTCGCCTCGGTGCTGTCGTGGATGTAGAACAGGTTGTTCTGCAGCGATTCTTCGGTGTAGGACGTCAGGCCCGTGGTGTTCAACTGGATGGTCTGGTCATCAATCACCTTGACCAAATTGTCCACATTGAACCCGCTGCTCTTCAGCGTGCCCTTCATGACGGGTTGGCGCTTCATGCCGATATCCAAACTCCATCGGACGTCTTCGGCCGATAGAGTGTTGCCGAACTGGCTGGTGAGTTTGCGGAGTTTGACCACGACGCCGGTCCCGTCCGGGCTCGGCTGGGCACTTTCGGCCAGGCGGCCGGTAACCTCCGTGGACGGCTCGGGGCAGGTCTTGCCATCGCTGGCTGCGGATTTGTACTCGAGTAATTGCGAACCGAGGCCGCTAAGGACGACGTGCGAGGCACTGCCTCCCCAGGGCGCCGGCGTCAGGCTGTCCGGGAGGGCTCCAACAGCAACAACAACGTTGTCGATTGATTGGCTGGCTGCCGGCTGCGGGGTGGACCCGCCGCAGGCGACAAGGGACGTGGTGAGGGCGACAGCAGCGCCCCCGGTGAGCAAACGCAGACTTTTCATGGTGTGACTCCGTTTATTGGGGGAAGCTACGACTGTGCGGTCTCGTAGCGGTAGGCCCGCTTGTGGCCAGCCCTGATAATGGGCTCCACGTCGCGGATGTTGCTGATGAAATTGCCGTGGGTTGGGGCCACGGATTTAACGCCAATTTCATCAATAAGATGAAGAACGCGATCGTAGACTGCGTCCGCGTCGTTGGCGAAGCGGGCCCAATAGAGTGCGCTGCCGGTGAAGAACGCAGCATTCTCGACGGCGATGGGCACCGAAAGTTCGCTGGTGGTGAGTCCGCATTCGCCCGGGAGATGTACCGGGTCTTCATCGTCGAGCTCGGGGCGGTGCATGTAGCAGAAGCCATCGGCAGTGAAAAGCACGCCGGCTTCGGGAGCGAACCCCCATTGAGTGTTTGGCAGGTCCCGGATAAGGGCCTCCACCACAACAAACTCCTGACCACCCAGGTCAATCCGGTCTCCAGGCACCTTTGCGTGGAGGTTGGGAACGATCTGAGGGTAGAACAGATGGTAGTCCCGGATATCGCCCACTACCTGGATGTTTGGGTACTTCTCCACAAGCCGCGGAAGATTTCCTGTGTGTGGAAGCTCGGGGTGCGTGGGAAAAACGTAGGTCAGTTCGCCGCCACCCAGCAATTCGTCGAGCGTGCGGGAAATGATGGGCCAACTGGAGGGGTTACCGGTGTCCACCAGTATGGACGAGTGCCCGCCCTGGACAAGGTACGTGGAATTGTGGCCGTGGATCACACGGTCGGCCAGGTGGAAAGGCAGGCAGGAACTCATCCAGGTGACGCCCTTCGCAACGCTGCGAGGGAGGTCGCTGCTCATAGTTTCTACGAGTTGTTCTTCCATGATGGTCTCCTAAACCAACTGCGGGGTAAGGGCGTCGAGCATGAAATCCAGGTGACGCCGCACGACGTCGCGTCCCTTCAAGACGCAACCGCGGGAGGGTGCCACGATCTCGGGGTCCAGGGAGTCGAACTTGTCCTGGAGCCATTCCCTCAAGGGCCCACATGTGGAGCGCGGAATCCACTCGTACTTCGCGTAGAGGTGGCCGGCCACCTGTTCCACTGTTGTGGTGTCTTCGACTGTGGAGTCGATGACGCGCTGGCCGTCGGGACGCTCCATGACGCCATGGGTGAAAGTGTCCGAAGTAAACAATGTGCCTGTTTCCTCGTCCCATCCCCAGAAGGTGGGGAGGAGCCGCAGCAGGGGAGATTCGACACTGAGTACGCGTCCAGGACCTATCTCGATCTCGGCGGCCCGCGCCATCGAATCGCCTTCCTCCGTCCGCTGCGCGTCAATCTGGTGACGGCGGCCGCGGAGCGCCAGCCGGCTCACGTCATCGAAAGCGTCGAAGGGATTGATGACCCCTCCAGTGAACAGCCGCTCGATGTCGAACCTGCCCGCTATGGGCTCAAGGTTGGACACGCAGTCCATCTCGCTTCTGGTGAAGAAGATGGAGACTCCCCCGCCTTCGCCGATCAGCGTTGCCAGGTCCTCCAGGATCTCTTCCCGATGGACAGCCAATCCGGAATCGATGAGGAGTCTTGAGGAGCCCTCGCTCAAGAGGTAGGCGTTGGAGGGCTGGAATCCTGTTGCACCCTGCGGAACCCAACTTACGCGGCCGTCGAGCGGGATTGACCCCCCGAGGACCGTCAACTTGTCTGCATGCAATGAAGTGAACATATCTTCAATCTATTGAATATCGAGGGTTTGTCAAGGATTTTCTTCCAGAGAGGGCCTCAACCCTGTTGCACGACCGGCTCTGCAACAGGCCGCAGCTTGGAAGGACGCTTCACGCCACGGATCACGTTGTTGCGCGTTCGCGGATCCATCAGCGTGATGAGGGCATCCAGCAACACGTAGCCCAAGAGGCTAGTGGCACCCATAATGAGGACGAATCCCTGAATAACGGGCACATCGCCCTTGAGAACGCCATCCAGCGACCATCCGCCCACCCCTGGCCAGGAGAACACGCTTTCGATGATGGCCGCGCCGCTGAGTGCAGCGGCAAACAGCAGGACCATGTACGTCATCAAAGCCCCGCGAACGTCACTGAGCGCATACCGGAAAACTTGCAAGGGCCTCAGTCCGCATGCCCTGGCAAATTCAATCTGGGGTGAATTCAGCACTTGGAGCAGGCCTGTCCGAACCGTCTTTCCGAACGGGGCCGCGAAGAACAAGCCCATGGTGATAATGGGGAGCACAGCCCGGCTCAGGATGGATTGCATCGTTCCCCAATGTCCGGCTATCACCGCATCCAAGGCAAGGGATCCCGTGACCCTGGGCGGTGGAATATCCGAGCTGGACAGCATTCCCAGCGGAGCAGGGGCCAGATGGAGTTGCTGGTAGAAGATGAAGAGGAGAAGGAGAGCCAGGACAAACTCGGGCATTGCCATGAGGACCGAGACACCTGCCGTGAAGGCCCTGTCCGCGCCCCGCCCATATCGGTAGGCCGCCCATGTGCCCATGCCCATACCGATGAGCAGCGCCAGGACGAGCCCGGGAACCAAATAGACCAAGGTGTTGGGCAGCCGCGTCCAGATCTCGCTTGATACCGGACTTCCCGTAAAGAACGAGTTGCCGAGGTCACCGCTCAATGTGCGGCCGATGTAATCCAGGTAGCGTTCCCAGAACGGCTTATCCAGTCCTAACTGAGCATTGATCCGGGCGATATCGGTGGGCGTGGCGTACTCGCCCAAGAGAGCAATTGCAGGGTTTCCCGGAAGCAGGGACACCAAGCCAAAACTCAAGGTGATGAGTCCCAAAAGAAGCAGGAAGGCAATGACGATTCGGGACAGAATGTAGCGGATCATACCGTGGCCGCCCTTTCTCCTGGAGTGTACGGAATGGGTGGCATTGCCGCAGCCATCAGGGCCTGGGTGTAAGCCTGTTGCGGATTGGAAAGGACGTCATCCGTGGATCCCGTCTCAACGAATTTCCCACGGTGCATGACTGCAACGCTTGAACAGAAGTGCCTCACCGTCTCAATGTCGTGTGAGACGAACACATAGGTCAGACCCCTCGCAAGCTGCAGCTCTGCCAGCATGCGAAGGATGGACGCCCTGATGGTCAGGTCGAGAGACGAGGTGGGCTCGTCAAGGACCACCAGCGTGGGATCCGTGACGAGGCAGCGGGCAATTCCCACCCTTTGCTGTTGGCCCCCGCTGAGGTTTGCGGGCCTGCGGTTCAGGAACTCCCGGGAGAGGCCCACTTCTTCCAGCGTCGCCGTTACCTTGCTAAGCCGTTCCGCCCGGGAACCGTACGTCTTCGCGACAATGAGGGGTTCCTCAACGATCTGCCGGATAGTCAGGCGTGGATTCAGGGATGCGAAAGGCTCTTGGAAGACAATCTGCCAGCGCCGGCGCCGTTTCCGCAGCTGCGCTTTCGACAATTGCCGGATGTCCTCCCCTTCCAGCATGATTGTGCCGGAATCTGCCTCAATGAGCCTGAGGATCAGACGGCCAAGCGTGGACTTGCCCGAGCCGCTTTCACCAATAATCCCCAAGGTCTCACCGCGCTCCACAGAGAGCGAGACACCATCAACGGCCGTCACCGGCAGCCCCTGCGGGCTTCGGAACGTCTTCCTGACGTCCTTCAATTCAATGATGGGCATGATCAGATGCTCCTGGATTCGGAGAGTTCAGTAGGACGCGTAACACCGGCCACTTTTGGCTGGCTCGTGTCCGAAACGACTGTGCGTGATGCGGCAGCGCGCGGGACGGCTGCGTCCGAGACGGCCGTGTCCGAAACGGCTGCGTCCGGGCGTCCCTTCCCGGACGGACCGGCTTTCGGCTGTACTACGGAATTAAGCAGCGAAACAGTGTAGGGGTCCTGCGGCCGGACAAACACTTCGGATACTGGCCCGTGCTCAACGATGCTGCCCTGGTACATCACCAGTACGCGGTCACAGTAATTAGCCACGACACCAAGATCATGCGTGACAATGAGCATGGAACGGCCGCTCTCTTTCGTCAGCCTGGACAATGTGTCCATCACTTGGCGCTGCACCGTGAGGTCCAGCGCCGTCGTCGGTTCATCCGCGATTACCAAACGGGGGTTCAGGTACAAAGCCATGGCGATGACTACACGCTGGGCCATTCCGCCGCTGAGCTCGTGGGCATAGCCGCGCATCACGCGTTCTGGATCGTTGACGCCGGAGGAAGCCAACAGGTCCAGCGCCCGGCCACGCGAGCCGGCGTCGACTTGGACTCCGTGCGCCTTGGCTATATTCGCGAACTGCTTTTCTATGCGCAGTACAGGGTTCAAGGCGCTAAAGGGATTCTGCGCCACGAAGCCGATCTCCTTGCCGCGGACGCGACGGATCTGCCGCTCCGGCAAGCGAATGAGATCCTCACCGTGGAATTCGGCAGTGCCCTCCATGACACGTCCAGGCGGCATGAGGAGTTTAATGACCGAGCGCACCACAGTGGACTTACCCGATCCTGATTCGCCCACCACACCGACGATCTCGTTGGCGCCGACGTCGAAGGAGATACCGTGCAGGGCACGCGTCACGCCACTGCGGGAGTGGAACTCGGTCACCAAGTCCCGTACGTGAAGTCCTGTCATCATCGCGCCCGTTCCACTCGCTCGATTTTGGTTTCGATTGCCCCTGCGATCACGTTGAGTGAACCGATGGCCAGGAGCATTGCCAGCGTGGGGAATGCTGCAGCCCACCATTCACCACGGATAAGCATGCTCACCCCGTCATTGATCATGGCTCCCCACGTGGGGGTGGGCGGCTTGACGCCCACTCCAAGGAAGTTCAGTGCCGCAATAGTTCCAAGGGCGTTGGCCGCGGTAAGCGTTGCCTGCACCAGGACCACGCCATACGCGTTCCGGAAGATGTGGTTGAAGGCGATCCGGATGGGTGAGCAACCAATCGCCGCCGCAGCCTCCACGTAGCGGGCCGAACGAAGGGCCATGGCGGACGCCCGCGAGAGTCGAACAAAACGCGGTGCTGCCACGATCGCTATGGCGAGAACGACGTCGGCGGCCCCGCCGCCCATGAGCTTAATGGCGACGACGGCGATCACTATGATGGGCAAGGCCGCGAAGGCGTCAATGATGCGCATAATAACGTCGCCCAACCTGCCGCTCGTGGCAAACAATCCCAGCGGAACGCCCACCACAAGCGACAACGCTGTCGCTGCGAGGGCAACGGGAAGGTCCAGCTTGGCGGCCTCAATGGTACGGGAGAAAATGTCCATCCCGTTGCCATCTGTGCCGAACCAGTGCGTTCCATTGGGTGCGATGGCGATCGCGTCAGTGTCCGGACGCAGTGGATCATGCGGGAGCGGGGCGAACATTGCCATGAGGGGCAGGCCAACGATGATGGCCACCGCAATGGCGACCAGGACCGCACTGGATTGGTTGATCAGAAGGGTCTGGCCCCGGCGCGCCCACCCCGTAACGCGGAGGCCTGGCGATGTGCGCGGGAGTCCTTGAATACTCATGGGACCTCCTTCGCGGAGTTGTCCGTGTTGTTGGGAGCGAAGTAGGAGGTGGTCATGGTGGCATCAAACCCACTCGCAATGTATTGAAGATCGTCCTGATGCAGGACCGGTGGCTGTTGCATGTTCAGCTCCTGTTCGGACCTTGTCGGGCTGGTGCCTCATATCAAAGTCTCATCACTTTATTGAATTTGACTGTAGCTGCAAGTGTGACGAATTGCACTCTTTTCCTGAAAATCGTGGATTCTGCAGGGATCGCGATGGGGTGCGCGCGCATTTTATGGTCCGACGGCGAGCCCTCCCGCCTGACGGCACGGACGTCATAGGGGCCCGCATCCCATTGACACCATGATGAAGTGACTTCAATATAGTGAGCAAGAGCCGATTGTGTTGAAGTTGGCGTGCTGTCGAGTCCAGCAGCCACAGACCAGATGAGGAACGAAACCCACTATGTCGAACTTTCAAGAATCAGCAGTAGCCATCAAACAGTCTGCCCACGGTCAGCCCGTGAAGTACTTGCTCCACGACGGCGAACTCGTCGACTACGCTGACGCCCGCCTCCATGTGCTGAGCACCTCGCTGAAATATGGCGTCGGAGTTTTTGAGGGTTTCCGTGCGTACTGGAGCGAAGACGAGCAACAGCTTTATGCCTTCAGGGTGGCGGACCACATGAAGCGGCTGATCGATTCCATGAGGGTAGTGGAGATCGATGGACCGCAGGACGTGCGTGAACTCGGCGATCAATTGTTGGGGCTGATCCGAGCCAACGATCTGCGCGGCAACCTCCACATGCGGGCCCAGGTGTTTGTTGACTCCAAGGATGGCAAACCGGAGGACACCGGCCCCTCCACCGTATTCATGGCAGCCATTCCCATGGGCAACTATTTCGGGGGCACTGGCTTGAATGTCCAGATCAGCAGCTGGGCCCGGCTGTCTGACCGGTCCATGCCACCGAGGATAAAGTCGATTGCCAACTACCAAAACGGTCGGCTGGCGTTGTTGGAGGCCAAACGTAACGGCTACGACGCTGCCCTGCTGCTTACGGAGAGCGGACACGTCGCCGAAGGCGCCGGTTACAACGTCTTCATGGTGCGCCAAGGAAAGCTGTGCACTCCCCCGGTGACAGACAGCATCCTGGAGGGAATCACACGGGACAGCGTGCTGCATCTCGCGCGCACCGAACTAGGACTCGACGTCGATATCCGCCCGATAGACCGCACCGAGCTCTACTCCGCCGAAGAAGTGTTCGTGTGCGGCAGCGCTGCAGAGGTCAACCACGTTGCATCAGTGGACCGCACCACCATCGGTCAGGGAACGGCCGGGGACATCACCCGCAGTCTTCAGGAACTCTATCGGCAGGCCGTCGTAGGACGCGTTGCCGAAGACCAGGGGTGGGCTACACCCGTCTACCCGTCCTGAGAGGAGGCCACGAATGGAGAATATTCAAACGTTGCCCACCGTCCCCCGCATAGGCTACGAGAACGCTTCCCCGTCCTTTGACGCGAACGCCCGTCCCCTCCTCACCGTCAATCAGGGCGAGCACTTCTGGCTGGACGCACGAAGCCTGCTCACCGGAGGACTCTTCGAAGAGACAGGTGAGTACGAGAAATTGTCTATTCCCGTCACTGGCCCCGTTGCCGTCCGCGGCGTGAGTCCGGGTGATGCCATTCGGGTCGACGTCCACGAAATCCGAATCGCCAACCGTGGAGCGATGGTCACCCTTCCCGGCCGAGGCGGCTTCACACGCGGCCTCGGCCGGGCCGGCCACGTGGTGGAGATCGTTGACGATCAGGTGGTGTTCAGCGACGGGATCACTATTCCCATCCGGCCCATGGTGGGGAAGATTGGTGTGGCACCTGTCGGTGCCGGCCCGAATTCCAGCACCGTGGGAATTCATGGAGGCAACATGGACTGCAAGGACGTGACGGCTGGTGCCGCCGTCGTCATATCTGCCCAAGTGGCCGAAGCGATGCTGTACGCCGGTGACCTGCACGCAGCCCAAGGCGACGGCGAATGCTCGCTGACCGCCGTCGAAGTGGAAGGCAGCGTCCGGCTGTCATGCACGGTTGTCCCCCGCGAAGCCAGTCCCGACTCTGGTATCAAGCGGCCAGTGGTCCTCAGCGGCGGTTCAGTCATCACCATGGGCGACGGCGAGACGCTCGACGAGGCTGCGAGGCTCGCGTTGGACGACATGCTGGAGATGCTCCAGGCGGACAGGAAATGGTCGCGGGAGAGGACTGCAATGCTCCTTAGCGCGGCCGCGGACGTTTCCGTCTCGCAGCTCGTCAATGCCCGTGTCTCAGCCAAAGTAACCCTGGCCTCGCGCTATTTCAGCGTCGAACCCTTCTCCCTTGATGCTTCCGACACTATGAATGTGCAGGTTTCAGATGTTTGATCTCCTTCTGACCAACGGATTGGTCGTGACGCCCTCCGGTGCCAGCAAGCTGGATATCGGTATTTCCGATGGCAAGATCGTCTCGCTCCGCGCACCGGGCGCGGGCGCACCCGACGAAGCCCGGGAGGTGGTGGACCTTAAGGGTCAGCTTGTGGTGCCCGGCGGCGTGGACCCCCACGTCCACACGAATTCCGTCCTTCCAACCGCTGCCGAGAGCGGCATCATGTGCTTCGGACCGGACCGCGTCAGCGAGGGCGCCATTTACGGCGGGACCACCACGCTTGTTGATTTCGCACACTGGAAGCCCGGTGACGAGCTGTCCGAGTCGTTCGAACGGAAGTCGGCCGAGTGGTCAGGATCCACGTACACGGACTACGCGCTCCACGGTACGTTCAAGGAACCTGAAATCCCCTTCGAAGTTTTGGAGCAGATTCCAGACGCCGTGGCAGGCGGGCATGGCAGCTACAAGGTGTGGATGACGAATACGACGCCCACCCGCCCGAAACAGAAAACTGACCTGGGCAACATGTGGGGGTTGATGGAGCAAACGGCTGCCGCCGGCGCGATGCTTGCCGTGCACGCCGAGGACGACGACATCGTCATGTACTCCTACAAGAAGTTGCAGCGCGAGGGCAAGACCGGCATCGAATACATGCATCACGCACACAACAACCTCTCAGAGAAACTCTCCTTTCAGCGCGCGATTACCCTTGCCCAGCACGTAGGTGCACCCATCTATCTGATGCACGTCAGTGCACGCGAAGGCGTCGACGCCATCCGCGAGGCCCGCGGACGTGGCCAGGCTGTATACGGCGAGATCCTTCCGCACTACGCCTATTTCACAGCCGACGACTACCGGCAGAAGAACGGCGCAATTTACCACACGTACCCGTCGCTGAAGTCCGAGGATGACCGTGACTCGATGTGGGAATCGCTGCTCAATGGCTCGCTCAGCACCTTGGCCACCGATGGAGTGTGCACCGATCTGGACGTGAAAACGCGTGGCAAGACCATATTCGACGCCACCGGTGGTCACGCCGGAGTGGAAATGCGAATGGCCGTGGCGTACACCGAAGGCGTGGCAAAGCGTGGCCTGGACCTGACGCGTTTCGTCGATATAACGTCTGCGAATGCGGCGAAGATCCTTGGCCTTTATCCACAGAAGGGCGTCATCTCGATCGGCAGCGACGCTGACCTGGCAGTACTGGATACCAGTGCGGAGCGGAAAATTACTGCCTCGGATCTTCACGAGGCAGACTACACACCCTGGGAGGGCTACAAAGTCGCTGCGTGGCCGAGCATGACCGTGCTTCGCGGAACAATCATGGTGAAGGACCGGAAGCTGCTCATGGGCCCCGGCGGTTCGCTGCTCAAACAACGAGTATCCAGCGACGTGCTCAACCGGCCGGCTTGCTGAGACTGAATTTGAGGTGCCCACGCGACCAGGCGAGTACCGCCGTCGGGCGTTAACGGCGAGTGCCCCACCCCAAGTAAAGGACATTTGGGTGTGGGGCACCTAAGTTAGGCTTCGGGACTAAGTCAGGCCACGCGACTAGGCGAAGTCGGAAACTGCCGGGTCCGGGCCGATGCGGCCTTCGGCACCGCGGTCCAAGCCACTGATGGCCTCGACGTCGGCGTCGTCCAGCTTCACGCCCAAGGCGGCGAAGTTCTCCTGGATACGGGATTCGGTAACCGACTTCGGGATGACCACGTTGCCGATGGCCAAGTGCCATGCGATGACAACCTGGGCCGTGGTGGCGCCATGCTTGGCTGCGATTTCGGCCACGGTGGCGTTCTCCAACAGTTCCCCACCTTGGCCCAGCGGCGACCAAGCCTGCGTCAGGATGCCCTTGGAGGCGTTGAACGCGCGCAGCTCGGACTGGTTGAAGAACGGGTGCAGTTCCACTTGGTTGATAACCGGAACAACTCCGGTTTCATCGATGATGCGCTGCAGTCCCTCAACCGTGAAGTTGGAAACACCGATGGACTTGACCCGGCCACGCCTCTTGAGTTCGATCAGGGCCTTCCAGGTGTCCACAAACTTGTCCTGCTTGGGCTGCTGCCAGTGGATGAGGTAAAGATCCAGGGTCTCAAGGCCCAGGCGGTCCATGGATTCTTCGAACGCGGCAAGGGTGGACTCATAGCCTTGGTCGGCGTTCCAGAGCTTGGTGGTGATGAAGATTTCTTCGGCGGAAAGGCCAGAAGAAGCAATTGCGCGGCCCACCCCAGACTCGTTACCGTAAATCTTTGCGGTGTCGATGTGGCGGAAGCCCGCTTCGAACGCTTGGCGCACAACTTTTTCGGCTACATCGTCTTCAACTTGCCACACCCCGTAGCCGAGCTGGGGGATGGTGTTGCCGTCGTTGAAAGTAAGTGTTGGTGACGAAGTCATGTTTGCCATCCTGCCAGCAATGGGTTGCCTGAGGCACCAAATATTACAGAGATCAGCTATCCGCTTAACTATTTGCGATCTGAAAATATAGGCGTGCGCTAGTAGTTGCGTACGCCCCCTTTATTGGATCTCTGGAGCCTGCAGTTGGCGTTCGGCGTCGGCAACCTGCTCGAAGACTGACTCCGCACGGCGCCTAACGGACAATGCGCCCACAGGGACGGGTCCAACGGCCAGCCGAAGCATGGCAGCTGCTTCTGCCGTAGTGGCCAAGGAATTCCCAGCCTTGGACAGAGCACGGTGAACACCTGCGAGAGAACCAGGAACGTCCAAGCCATCGCTCGGTGACCTCTTTTGGGCTTCCACGCAGACAGTCCTCACACGAGGGGACAACTCAGCCAGCTCATTCGCGATCTCCACGAGTTCCTTGTAGAGCTGATCGTCGTCGACACCCTCAAGGACTTGGTGGTACCGGTCCAATCCGCGGTGAAAGCGATCGTGGGCGCGGCGCCACAGCCCCTTACCCAGCTCAAGATCGTCTTTCCGCCCTTGCCGGACGGCCCCAAAGAAACCCACGGTCAAACTCAGAGGTACTGGCCCGGGCCATGGTCCGGATCTTCGGGACGGCCCTGGGCCGCTGCACCAGGCGCACCCGGTGCGGCGGCCCGCTGGGGTTGACCGTTTTCGCCGATGACAATGCCGGGCGCAATGACAGTTCCCGGCGGAAGCTGACGGAGTTGCATCTGTGCCTTTGCGGCCTGCTGTGCCGCGACAGCAGCCTGAATGCCGTGGAAGAGTCCCTCCAACCAGCCGACAAGCTGGGCTTGGGCGATGCGAAGCTCTGCATCCGATGGCGCCTTCTCCTCTGGGAAGGGAAGACTGATGCGTTCCAGCTCTTCGATGAGCTCCGGCGCTAGTCCGTCCTCGAGTTCCTTGATGGAGCGCTCGTGAATCTCTGCGAGCCGGCCCCGGGCAGCATCGTCCAGCGGTGCACTCTTCACCTCTTCAAGGAGTTGGCGGATCATGGTGCCGATCCTCATTACCTTGGCTGGCTCGTCAACAAGTTCCTGGAGGTTCGTGCCCCGCGGTTTGGAATCCTTGACAGGTAGCGCATTGCCCGAATGCTCTTCTGTGGGCGTGCTGGTGCCCTCGTCCAAGGTGGTTCCCTCCACGGGGGTGTCGTCCGAAGCCTCATCCGTGGGCTGAATGTCGTTCAGATCGCTCATCCGTTCATACTCTCATGCGGTTCACGGGAACCTGGGTCCAGGACCGGGTTTTGGACTTCGTTCGTAGCGAAACTAACCGTCAGCAGCAGCGGCCTTGTGGGTTGTTGTCCTGCCGGTCCGTCCGGTCCCGCCAGAACTCGCGTTCTGTCATGGCGGGACCGGGGTGGCCTGTGGCGGTGAAGTGGTCCAGGTACTTCCGGTACGCGTCAGCGCCCATGAGTGAGCCCATGTAGGCGGCGAAGCCCCGGAAGCCCTTGACGACGGCGTGCATTAGTGGTGCCCGGCCTTTTGTGTGCGTTGCCCGGCCGGCAAGGCGTTCCATTCGGCGAGCAACTCCTTCTCTGCCGGGGTCGGGAACAGCCCGGCGGGGGCGAAGACCTTGGAAGCTACTGCTGGATCCTCGTGGTCCTTGCCTCCACCGGCACGGAAGGCCTTGATGGTAGCGATCACTGCCGTGAGGATCACGATGATGCTCAAGACCACGAAGATCACGGACAGCACGCCCTGGATCATAGTGTTACGCACTACCGCCTCCATGGCTTCCACCGTTTTGGCGGTGCCGAACGACGTCTTGCCATCGGCCAAGGCCTTGGAGAACGCCTGGTTGTTGGCGAAGTAGCCCACGGCGGGAACCGGCGAGAAGATCTTGTGGAAGCTGGCCGTAATGGTCACGACGGCGGCAAAAGCCAGCGGGACCGCGACGATCCACAGCCACTTGAACACCCCGCGCTTGGCAACAATAGCCATGCACACTGCCAGGGCAATGGCAGCCAGGAGCTGGTTCGCGATGCCGAACAACGGGAAGAACGTATTGATCCCACCCAGGGGATCCGTAACGCCCAACAAAAGCACCGCACCCCAGGCTCCCACCATGACGGCCGTGCACAGCCAAGCGCCCGGGCGCCATGCGGGCTCCTTGAACTTGGGCACGAAGTTGCCGATGGAGTCCTGCAGCATGAACCGGGCTACGCGGGTTCCGGCGTCCACGGCCGTAAGGATGAACAGGGCTTCGAACATGATGGCGAAGTGGTACCAGAAGGCCATCATTGCCGGCCCGCCAATGAATTGCTGCATGATGTGGGCCAGGCCCACCGCCAAGGTGGGCGCTCCACCCGAGCGCGAGATGATGCTCTCCTCCCCCACGTCCTTGGCCGTCTGCGCCAAAACCTCAGGAGTGATGTTGACGTTGGCCAAGCCAAGGCTGTTCACCCAGTGCGCTGCGGATTCCACGGTGCCGCCCGTGAGTGCGAGGGGTGCGTTCATGGCGAAGTAGATACCGCGATCGATCGAGATGGCAGCCACCAGCGCCATGATGGCCACAAAGGATTCCATCAGCATCCCGCCGTAGCCAATGAAGCGGGTCTGGCGTTCCTTCTCGATCAATTTGGGCGTGGTACCCGAAGAGATGAGTGCATGGAAACCGGACAACGCTCCACAGGCGATGGTGACGAACAGGAACGGGAAGAGAGCCCCGGAGAAGACCGGGCCGTTCTCACGTCCCGCGAACTCACTGAACGCCGGGACACTGATTTCCGGGCGGACCACGATGATCGCGACGGCGAGCATCACGATCACACCGATCTTCATGAACGTGGACAAGTAGTCGCGCGGCGCCAGGAGCAACCACACAGGCAGGATCGCCGCGATGAAACCGTAAATGATCAGGCCCCACGCGATCGTGACCTTGTCCAGGTGGAAGAACGCTGCGCCCCATTCGGTACCGGCCACGGCACCGCCACCAATGATCGCTGCCATCAGCAGCACGAAGCCGATGATGGACACTTCCATGACCTTGCCCGGACGGAGATAACGCAAGTAGACACCCATGAACAGTGCGATGGGAATCGTCATGCCCACCGAGAACACACCCCACGGGCTTTCACCCAGGGCGTTGACCACTACGAGGGCAAGAATGGCCACGATGATGATCATGATGAGCAGCGTTGCCACCAGCGCCGCCGTGCCACCGATGACACCGAGTTCCTCACGGGCCATCTGGCCCAGCGAACGGCCACCACGGCGCATGGAAAAGAACATGACCAGGTAATCCTGCACCGCGCCGGCAAGAACGACGCCGATGATGATCCAGATAGTGCCGGGCAGATAGCCCATCTGGGCCGCAATGATCGGGCCCACCAAGGGTCCAGCACCCGCAATAGCCGCGAAGTGGTGGCCGAACAGGACGTTACGGTCAGTGCGAACGTAGTCCTTGCCGTCAGCCTTGTACTCCGCCGGAGTCGCTCGCCGGTCATCAGGCTTCAACAAGTACCGCTCAATGACCTTGGAATAGAAACGGTAACCAATCAAATAGGTACACACCGCCGCGAATACAAACCAGATCGCGTTCACCGTCTCCCCGCGGACCAAAGCCAGCATGAACCACGCCATGGCCCCCAGCAGCGAAACCGCCACCCAGATTCCAATCCTCGCCGGAGTCCACCTGCGCTCCTCGGCATCCAGAACAGCTTCATCAACGGCAGTCGGGGGCAGCGCAGGATCCAGCCCTGTCGCAACTTCTGTTTGGTCAGGTTCTGTATGGTCAGGGGTCATGCCCGTGTCTCCTCCTTGAGAACTGCTGCGGTTGTGGCCGCGGGTGCGCTGAACAGTCAGGGCACGGTAACAATGAGGACAGACAGAAGATGGGGGTGACACAGGAACCCCGGAGGTCTTGCGGTAAGCGGTAGTAGCGCTGCGGTGGGCGTACTAACTAAGCCCTCTGTTTCCCTGCGACTGGACCATGCGCGCCTCGCAAAGATCCAGCCAGCGCACTTCCGCTTCGGCTTGAAAAATCAAGGAATCCAGCACAAGCAGCCATGCCGTATCGGAGGACCGTTGGTTGGCCGAGACAGCCTTTCGCGCTTGCGTATGTTCTTGCAGGGCCCGAACGGAAACTTCGCGCTGTGATTGGATGACGGCCGATGCATCCACGCCCGGCAGCGTCACGGCGAGCGCAAGTTTGATGGCAATTTCATTCCGCGGCGGATTGTCGCGACCCACCGCTCCCTCAAACCAAGCCGCAACTTCCTCCACCCCGGCGTCCGTGATGCTGTAAACGACGTGGCCACCGCCGTCGTCGCCGTCTTTGCTAACAAGGCCATCGCGCTCAAGCCGGTCCAGCGTGGTGTACACCTGACCGATGTTCAGCGGCCAGGCAGCACCGGTTCGGTCCTCGAATTCCACACGCAGCTCATAGCCGTACCGGGGCTGGTCCTGAAGCAGGGCAAGCAGGCTGTGCCGGATGGACATGGGGCTCCTTGCTACTGGGGATTTGGTGGGGGAAGTCCTGCATTAACGGGCTGCTGTGGTTGTTAGAGGAGCAGGAGGACCTTTCCTACGTGCTCTCCGGAATCAAAGTATTCATGTGCCTCGCTGACATGGTCCAGCGGAAATGATTTGGCCACCAGGGGCTTGATGCGGCCGTCGGCGAGCATGGGCCACACGGACTCGCGTACGGCGGACATGATGATGCCCTTTTCGGCCACCGTCCGCGGTCGGAGGGCTGTGCCTATGACGGCGGCACGTTTGCTGAGGAGTTGGCCCAGATTGATCTCGGCTTTGGTTCCACCCTGCAGGCCAATGATGATCAGCCGGCCGTAGTCGGCGAGCGCTTCAATGTTCTGTTGCAGGTACTTGGCGCCCACGACGTCGAGGATCACGTCTGCGCCTTTGCCTCCGTTTTGTGCCTTGAGGGTTTCAGGGAAGTCTTCCTCGTTGTAATTGATGGCGATATCTGCACCTAGGAAGGCCTTTGCTGTGCCAACTTTTTCATCAGAGCCGGCGGTGGTGGCAACCTTGGCTCCATAGGCTTTGGCGAGCTGAATGGCCATGGTGCCAATGCCGCCGGTGGCACCGTGGATGAGCACAGTCTCCCCGGGTTGCAGCTGGGCCGTCATGATGAGGTTCGAGTAGACGGTTGCCGCCACCTCGGGCAGTGCCGCAGCTGTGACCAGGTCCACGCCGTCGGGTAGCCGCAGTACTTGCTCTGCCGGCACGGCGACCTGCTGGGCATATCCGCCGCCCGATAACAGCGCCACCACTTTGTCCCCCACTGAGAAGGCTTTGGTGACTCCTGGCCCGAACGCGGCAATGCGACCGGAAACCTCCAGCCCGGGAATCTCTGAAGCCCCTGGTGGCGGTGGGTAGAAGCCACGGCGCTGCTGGACGTCGGCGCGGTTGAGGCCAGCGGCCACGACGTCGATCAGTACCTCGCCCTCGCCCGGCACCGGAGCCGGTACGTCACGGACTTCGAGGACTTCGGGTCCGCCTGGTTCAGAAATATAGACGGCTTTCATGACGAACTCCCGGTTTCTTGCTTGTAATCCAGGCCCGGGGCAGGGACTGGAGCACGTGATGTTTTGGAACAGCCAACTCCCTATGAAACACTACTAGGCAGGGAAGGTTGTCCGAGCGGCCTAAGGAGCTGGTCTTGAAAACCAGTGTGCGGTAACCCCGTACCAAGGGTTCAAATCCCTTACCTTCCGCCAGCAAATGCCCCGGGTCTACGAACCCGGGGCATTTTTGGCTTAACACCCGGGGCATCTCGGGCTTCAAACCGGGCCAGAAGTTGGGCTGCCATCCGGATCTGAGAACTGACACCCAGAAAATCATTGAAACTGTCATAGCCCCCGCATAGTGTTCTGCTTGTCCTCGCAACCGCCCATAAACAGCCGTAGCTTCCGCCGCGGAACGAACACAGGAGCCTCACTTATGCCTACGCCTGACATCACCCCCGGCGCCCCGTGCTGGATTGATTTGATGACATCCGATACGGAAAAAGCCAAGTCCTTCTACAGCGCACTCTTTGGCTGGACTTACGAGACGGGCGACCAGGAGAAGTACGGCGGCTACATCACAGCTTCCAAAGATGGACGCATGGTTGCGGGCATCATGCAGAAACAGGCAGACATGGGTGCCATGCCTGATGTGTGGTCGACGTACCTGCGCACGGACGACATCAAAGCCACCACTGAGGCAGCTGCCGCCCATGGTGGCCAAGTCCTCCTGGAGCCCATGGAAGTTCCTGAACAGGGCAGCATGGCCATGTATGGCGACTCTTCAGGAGCTGCAATCGGGGCCTGGCAGTTCGGTGAAATGAAGGGTTATGAGGTGGCTGCCGAATCCGGCGCCCCGGCATGGCACGAACTACTCGCGAAGGACTACGAGTCAGCAGTCAGCTTCTACCAGAGCGTCTTCGGTTGGGAAACTGCCGTCATGAGCGATACGCCCGAGTTCCGCTACACCACGTTGGGCGCTGGTGACGATGCCAAGGCCGGCATTATGGACGCTGCCGGTTTCCTCCCGGACCAGGTTCCGTCCATGTGGAGCGTGTACTTCGCGGTGGACGATACTGACGCCACAGTGGAACGGGCCGTAACTCTGGGCGCTACCGTCCTGCAGGCAGCAGAAGATACCCCCTTTGGACGGCTGGCCACGTTGTCGGACCCTACAGGTGCCGCCTTCAAGGTGATCCAAAGCATGGCGCCTGCCAGCTAACCCGTGCACCTCCGGTTCCTGCGGCTGTCTCCTGACCCGAGGCAGCCGGCAGGATCCGGGCGTCCTCCATCCACCACTGGTCCACTTCCTGTTCATTCCGACGTGTTCTGCTATGCCCGATACCCAGGTTTACCCGGAGTAACTTCCGGCATATCGCCCACTTCACAAGAAAGCGGGCGTAGTCCAAAGAGCCCCACAGGGCCCCTAATGAAAGTTAGAGCGGATGCACAAAAAACACTGGAAAACAGCAGCTGGAGCAGCCCTTTCGGTTGGTTTACTTGCTGCCCCGCTGACAGCCGTTCCCGCAATTGCCGCCGACGATCCTGGATCGCCGCCCGGCAACTCCGCAGTAATCATCAATGAGGCCTATCTAAGCGGAGGCAGCAGCGGCTCTGCTTTCAAGAACAAGTTCGTAGAGCTCTACAACTCCTCGGACACTTCCGTCAGCCTGGCAGGGTGGTCGCTACAGTACCGGTCTGCAACCGCCACGGGAGCGCCCACGGGAATCACTCCCCTCACCGGCAGCATCCCGGCCAAGGGCTATTACCTGATCCAAGGGGCTACGAACAGCGGCACCTCCACGGCACCCGCCCTGCCCACCCCGGATCTGCAGGCCACCGGAACCTTGAACCCGGGTGGAACTGCCGGCACGTTGGTCCTGGCGAAGCAGAGCAACGCAGTTTCTCCGCTCGGCGTGGGCTCAGTGACGGACAATGCCGCCATAGCGGATCTCCTGGGCTACGGCGCATCAAACACTTTCGAAACTTCGGCAGCAACTGCGCCCACGGGCAACACTGACGTCAGAAGCCTCAATCGGAGCAACGGTGTGGATACCGGCTCCAATGCTGCCGACTTCAGCTTGAGCGCCACCATCACGCCCACGGCGTCCGCCGGCGGAACTCCGCCCACTGAACCCGAGCCGGCCCCCGGGTTCAAGACGATCGCCGAAATCCAGGGAACCAGCACGGCAAGTCCGCTCGTCGGCAGCACCGTAACCACCCGTGGCAAAGTAACTGCCGTGTACGCTACGGGCGGTTTCAACGGCTACTACGTCCAGACCCCGGGAAGCGGCGGGGAGGATGCAGGGGCGGCCAGGACGGCGTCGGACGCTTTGTTCATCTACTCCACCGCGACGACGGGAACGGTGCAGCCCGGCGACTACGTGGAACTCACGGGGGTGGTCAGCGAGTTCGCCAACCAGACACAGCTCACGGTTGAGGCTGCCGGCCTACAGAAACTGAGCGAAGCTGCGCCGGAGGTAAAGCCCACTGCATTCGAGATGCCCGCCAACGAGGCGGCGCGCGAAGCCCTTGAGGGCATGCTCGTCGCCCCACAAGGCCCTTACACCGTGACAGACAACTATTCGCTGAGCCAGTATGGCGAAATCGGCCTCGCGGCCGGGACATCGCCGTTAGTGCAGCCGACGGCGGTCGCGACCTATGGTTCGGCAGAATATGCCGGCGTGGTGGCAGAGAACGCCCTCCGTGCCATCAAGCTCGACGACGGCGCATCCACCAACTTCCTCAAGGACGCCACCACCAAGGCCCAGCAGCTCCCTTACTTGACTACATCCGATCCTGTTCGGGTAGGCTCCCCCGCCCGGTTCCGGACCGATGTGATCCTGGGCTACGGCAATAATTCGTGGAAATTCCAGCCCCTTACAGCGCTGACTCCCACGAATGCGGACACTGTGCAGCCTGCAAGTTTCTCCGCCTCCCGCCCGGACGGCCCCGCTGACGTCGGCGGAAACCTAAAGCTTGCCTCCTTCAATGTGCTGAACTACTTCACAACCACCGGCGATCAGCTCAGCGGCTGCATTTTTTACACCGACCGGGACGGGAATCCGATCACGGTCAAGGAAGGTTGCAATGCCCGCGGCGCTGCCAATGCTGAAAACCTCCAACGCCAGCAGAACAAGATCGTCGCTGCGGTAACCAAGGCCGGTGCGGACGTCGTATCCCTTGAGGAAATAGAGAACTCCGCCCAGTTCGGCAAGAACCGTGACGACGCCCTGTCCAAGCTCGTGGACGCCCTCAACGTGAAGGCGCCGGGCGTATGGGACTACGTGCGGACACCCGCAAACGCTCCCCCTCCAAGCGATGAGGATATGATCCGCACCGCGTTCATTTACAAGAAGGCGGTAGCCGAGCCGGTCGGGGAGTCAATCATCCACAACGACACCGTGGCCTTTGCAAGCGCCCGCAAACCGCTCGCGCAGGTCTTCAAGCCGGTCGGCGCGGACGAAGACAAGAAGTTCATCGCGATCGTAAACCACTTCAAGTCCAAGGGTTCCGCTGCCACCCCGGACGACACGGACAAGGGCCAGGGCGCCTCGAACATTGCCCGCACAAAGCAGGCTGAATCACTCCTCGCCTTCTCCAAGGACCTCCAAGCCTCCAACGGCACGGACAAGGTCTTCCTGATCGGCGACTTCAACGCCTATGCCAAGGAAGACCCCATCAATGTCCTCACCGGCGCAGGCTACGCAGACCTCGAAGCTGGTACCGGCAAGCATTCCTACCTCTTCGGTGGCATGGTGGGCTCGCTGGACCACATCCTTGCTTCCCCGGCAGCGGCCGGGATAGTCACGGGAACCGACATTTGGAACATCAACTCTGTGGAGTCCGTGGCGCTGGAATACAGCAGGTATAACAACAATGTGACCAACTACTATGCAGGGGACGAGTTCCGTGCCAGCGACCACGATCCTGTGGTGGTGGGCATGAACTTAGGATCGGATATGCCGGCCACTGTTGACCTGCAGTTCCTGGGCATCAACGACTTCCACGGCCGGATCGACTCCAACACCGTCCTCTTCGCCGGCACTGTGGAGAAGCTCCGCGCTGCGGCCGCCCCCGGCGCAACAGCCTTCATTTCTGCCGGGGACAACATCGGCGCTTCACTTTTCGCTTCCTCGGTTGCGAAGGACCAACCAACCATCGATGTCCTGAACGCGCTGGAGCTTCGGGCTTCCGCAGTAGGTAACCACGAGTTCGACGGCGGGTGGCAGGACCTGCGCGATCGCGTCATCGCCGATGGTACCAACGCGAAGTTTGCCTACCTGGGCGCGAACGTTTACCAGAAGGGCACCAAGACTCCGGTACTGCCGGAGTACAAGGTCCTGGATATGAACGGCCTGCGGGTGGCCGTCATCGGCACCGTCACGCAGGAAGTTCCGTCGTTGGTGACCCCGGCGGGAATCACGGATCTCGAATTCGGGGACCCTGTTGAAGCCATTAACCGCGTAGCCGCCAAGATCAAGTCGGAGAACGCGGCGGACCTGATCATTGTGGAGAACCACGACGGCGCAGCATCGGGCACACCGGAGGGTGCCACCCTGGAGCAGGAAGTCGCAGCCGGCGGACCGTTCGCCAAGCTCGTCAACGAGACCAGCCCTGACGTGGCCGCCATCTTTACCGGACACACCCACAAGGAGTATGCCTGGGACGCACCCTTGCTGGATGCCAACGGCCAACCCACCGGCAAAACCCGTCCCATTGTGCAGACCGGCAACTACGGCGAAAACGTGGGAAGCGTGACTCTCACGGTCGATACCGCTACGAAATCCGTGACGGGCTATAAGGCCGCCGTCGTGGACCGGACCACGGAGACTTCAGAAAGCCTGGCTGCCGCGTATCCCCGGGTGGCGACGGTAAAGGCGATCGTGGATAAGGCACTGGCCGAGGCCGCCGTGATAGGGAACCAGCCTGTTGGCGCAGTGACAGCTGATATCACCACCGCCTTCACGCCGGATCCGCTTGGAGGTGCCCCCAAGCGGGACGACCGCGCGAGCGAATCCACCCTCGGAAACCTGGTAGCGGACTCCCTGGTGGACACGCTCAAGGCGCCCGAACTGGGCGGGGCGGAGATTGGCGTCGTAAACCCCGGCGGCCTGCGCAACGAGCTCTACTACGCCCCGGACGGCACCATCACCTACGCCGAGGCGAATGCGGTCCTGCCGTTCGTGAACAACCTGTGGACTACATCCCTCACTGGCGCCCAGTTCAAGACCCTTCTTGAGCAGCAGTGGCAGACCAACGTTGACGGAACTGTTCCCAGCCGCCCCTACCAGCAGCTGGGACTCTCCAAGAACGTCAACTACACCTATGACGCCGGCCGCCCTGCAGGGGACCGCATCACCGGCATCTGGGTGAACGGGACCGTGATGGACCCGGCGAAGCAATACAGAATTGGGACCTTCAGCTTCCTGGCAACGGGAGGCGACAACTTCCGGATCTTCAAGGAAGGCACCAACACGAAGGACACCTGTCTGGTGGACCGCGATGCGTGGATCAAGTACCTGCGTGAGCACAACCCCGTGTCTCCGGACTTCGCGCGCCGGTCAGTTGCCGTGGTTAACACCACCGCCACAGAGGTCAAAGCAGGTGAGCCCATGACACTCGCTATCTCCAAGCTGAATCTCACCTCGATCGGCAGCCCGGCCAACAACACCCTCAATGCGATCTTCGTGGACAGCAAGGGCGCAGCAGTGCCGCTTGGATCGGTTCCAGTAACGGCAGGAGCAGCCACGGTGGACCTCAAGGTTCCCGCTGCGGCAGCTGCAGGTACCGGCACCTTGGTGCTGACCGCCGTCGAGAGTGGAACCGTGGTGAAGGCCAGTGTTCAGGTAGCTGATAGCGGGCCCAACCCGCCGCAGTGCACTCCGCCGGTCAAACCGTCTACGTGGTACGACCTCGTGGGCTGGCTCCGCTACACGTGGGCGTGGCTGGAGTATCAGAAGTGCCTGAGGGGCTAAACAGCCCCTTTCCTTAGGCTGCCCCAGGGGGCACCTCACGGTGATGAATCGTGAGGTGCCCCCTGGGGTTTGGCAGCTACTTCTTTGCGAGCTCGGGCTCTTCCGCTCGCTTGGCGTCTTTCTCAAGCTCCGCTTGGAACTCCTCGTAGCGAACCAGATGCGCGGGCCGACGACGCAGGATGGACCAGGCCACCCCCAGAATCACGAACCACAGCGGCGTAGCCAGCAGCGCAGCAAAAGTGTCCGGCTGCGTGGTCAGGGTCCAGAGCACGAAGGCAAAGAATGCGAAGACCACCCACACCATCACCACGCCGCCGGGCATTTTGAACGCCGAAGAATCATGCAGGTGTGGCCGCCGCTTGCGGAACGCCAGGTAGCTGGCCAGGATGATGGACCATACGAACACGAAGCAGACAGCTGACACGGTGGTCACCATGTCGAACGCCTTGCCGATGTCCTGCCCTGCGTACATGAGAACGACGCCGGACAGCAGCAGGACGCAGGAAAGGAACAGGGCGTTGCGGGGTACTTTGCGTCCTGAGAGCGCGCCGAACACAGCTGGGGCGTCGCCTTCCTTAGCCAGTCCGTAAACCATGCGGGACGTGGAGTAGATGCCGGAGTTGGCGGAGGACATCGCAGAACTGAGCACCACCAGGTTGACGATGGTGGCGGCAGCACCCAGTCCGGCCAGGGAGAACATGGCAATGAAGGGGCTGTGTCCAGCCGCGAACTGGGTCCACGGGGTGACGGACATCAGGATGATGAGGGCGCCCACATAGAAGAGCAGCACGCGGATCGGGATCGAGTTGATGGCCTTGGGCAGGTTCTTCTCCGGGTCCTTGGCCTCGGCGGCCGTGGTGCCTACCAGTTCAATGCCGACGAAAGCGAAGACGGCGATCTGGAAACCGGCGACGAAGCCCATGAATTCGTTGGGGAAGAAGCCACCGTGGCTCCACAGGTTGGTGAAGCTGGCCGGTCCGGCGTCGGACTGGAAGCCGCTGAAAATCATGAACAGGCCGACGATGATGAGGGCCGCGATAGCGACGATCTTGATGAGGGCGAACCAGAACTCGGTCTCGCCGAATGCTTTCACCGTAGCCAGGTTCAGGAGCAGCAGGATACCGATGGTGATCAATCCGGGTACCCAGAGCGGAAGGGAAGGCCAGAGCTCCTTGGAGTACCCGGCGATCGCGATGACGTCAGCGATGCCGGTAATGACCCAGCAGAACCAGTAGGTCCAGCCGGTGAAGAACCCTGCCCAGGGACCCAGCAGGTCCGCTGCGAAGTCGCTGAAGGATTTGTAGTTCAGGTTGCTCAGGAGCAACTCGCCCATGGCGCGCATGACGAAGAACAGCATGAAGCCGATGATCATGTACACGAAAATGACAGACGGACCAGCGGCAGAAATTGTCTTTCCCGAGCCCATGAACAGGCCCGTGCCAATTGCACCGCCTATCGCGATCAGCTGGATGTGCCGGTTACTGAGCTGCCGTTCGAGGTGTGGTGAGTCTGCTCGATGCGAGTCGGAGGATGGTGGGCGCTGAATCGTCAAGAGGAACTCCATTGTTCAGGCGGCACTGGGTGCCACGATGATTCGGGTTCCTCCCCGCTCTGTCGTGGACCTGAGAGTTTCCGCAGGAGTGGGCCTGCTTGCACCTTCGGTGAGCCCGGATGCCCGGACTGCTTTCCAGAGTTGCCTCGCCGCGGCGGTACATGGGCCTGAGAGATTCCTGGGGAGGGTTTGCTCCTACGGCGCCTGACGGGATGTACCGGCAGGACTCTCCCGCCGCAGATCAAAAGCGCGCACCACTTTGCCGGTGATGCAGCTCACACACTAGCGAAGCGTTGGACTCACCGCAAACGAAGGCAGCTAACTGCCCAGAATGCTACGAGCGATTTCGTCGGCATCCCGCAAGGTTCGCTGGCCACTGGCGTAAGCCTTCCCGGTTGCCGGACGCGCCTCCGCAGCAATCGCTGTTCCCCACTGGGTCGCGGACAATTGCAGGCCCAAAACATACATCCCCTGCGTCACAGAGCCGTTGGACGCCACAGGCCGGTACGGGTGCGGTTCCACATCCAGTCCGGTTGTCTGCACTGGCGTGCCCTCGGCACTCATCATGATTTTGGTTCGCACAAGGCCGTCGGCCATGAGTTGTTCCAGGAGCGGGGAAATATTGATGCCTACTCGGTTGGCTGGCGACATCGCTTCAATCAAAGTGGGTGCCTCCACAGGTCCATCGTGAACCCAAGGCGAGACCGCCCGGAAAACCTTGGCGCTTCTATCCACGCTGAACTTGGGATCGGGTCCAACGAAACCAACGACGCCGGCACGCGCCAAAGCTGCCAACTGCTCAGAACGCAGTGCTGGGGCTCCGCTTGCAAGGCCTTCAACAAACGATTCGAACCATCCCCGCAGTTCAGCGACCCACGATTCGTCCGTGATTCCGCCGTCCGCGACGACAGACTTGAGGATCGCCCTGCCTCTGTGGAGGGCTCCGATGGCCATCTTCACGGGGTCGGCTTCCCCGAGGGCAGAGCGCCGCGCGTCGTCGTCAAGGTAGGCCGTTATCGCCAGGTCCAACTCCCGGCGGGACGCGAACGTCCGGCCAGCCAACGGCGCAGCGAGCCCGCGGACATTGAGTCGGCGGGAGGCAACCACGTGCTTGTCCACGAGGGCGGCGACGTCACTTTCCCATTTGGCAGTGGTGTGCGCGTGGGGCTGCAAGGCATCCTCAAGGTCCGCGAGGAACTGCGCTGCATCGCGAATGGCGGCGGGCTGCGACCTTGCCAGGGTGGAGTAGTAAGCCCACAAGGCGTCACGATGCAGGAGCGGCCAAAGGTCATGGTCGAATCCTGGCTGGATGCCGGCTGCCCTGAAGCGGTCCACTGCTGCCTCGGTCAGGTAACTCATGGTGATGCTGCTGGGGTAATACCCTGCCAAACCAGCCTTGGCCCGGTACGGGGTTCCGCGCCGGGATGCTGCGATGATCTTGGGTTCCCTGCCTGAGGGCCGGTACTCGAGAACTCCGGCTCCCGGTACGCCGGCTTCGACGAACTTGCCTCCGCGGCCCTCGGTCAGCTGGCCCATGACATCGAAGAAATTCAGTCCCATCCCACGCACCAGGACGGGCTCGTTGTCCGGCACCCGCTGCCAGTCGACGTCGGCCGGCGGTGCAGGCGGGAAATAGAGGAGGCCGTGCTCGTCGGCGGCCCGTTGGAACGCACGCTGCTCCGGATTCAAACGGGACTCGACGTGCCCCAGCGCGAGGACCACCGAGCCGACGGTGAGCGTAGTGCCGTCGGCCAGTTCGACGTCGAACGCTTGCCCGCCTGTGGTGCCTGAGCTTGCCGGGACCGGGCGCGCCGCTACGGCGGTCGTTTCATGGAAGGTGACCTCCACGCCGTCGGGCATTCGCCGAAGCAGCTCCGCCAAAGTCTGCCGCAGATACCTTCCATATAGGGCCCGGCTCGGAAAATCGTGGGACTCGAGCGTGGCCAACTCCGCCTTTTCGGCGTCGTTCAGGCCCTTTCCATCACGACGCCGGGCGGCGCGCCACTGGTCGAAGGAACCGCCCGCGAGGGGCTGCGCAAGCTTGGGATCTTCAGGGATGAGCGTCGGATAGAACGCCTGTGTGTTCATCAGGTACAGCCTGGACTGCTCCGGCTGCCACACATGGCCGGATGCCGGTGGGAAAGGATCTACAACATGGATGTGCAGTGCGCTCCACCCTGCATCGGCCCGGTTCGCACGGCTGTTGGCCCCTGCAGCCCAATTCGCGAGCAGCCGCTCAAGGACACTCGTGCCCCGGGGGCCGGCCCCAATAAGGGCAACACGATTGATTTGCGATTTAGCCACGCTCAAGCCTAACTTCCTGTGACTTGCTTCCAGTTGAAAAGTGTTGCTTGTATGGGGCGATGACCACCACAGAAGCTGATCAGACGCCCCTTCCTGACAATGACACGGATCTGGAAACCAAGTCCGGGCCTCGCCACGCTGCGACCATCGCGCCCGAGCCCACGGATGAGAACGTGTGGTTGGAGGACATTCACGGCGAAGAACAGCTGGCCTGGGTCGGCGAACAAAACGCACGAACCGAGGATTTGCTGGAGGACGCAGAGTACGCAGCGGTTGAAGCCGGCATTCTGGAGGTCCTGGATTCCACGGACCGGATTGCCATGGTGAACAAGCGCGGTGATTACTACTACAACTTCTGGAAGGACCAGGAGCACCCCAAGGGCCTTTGGCGGCGGACCACGTGGGAGAGCTACGTTTCCGAGGCACCCGAATGGGACGTGCTGCTGGACATCGATGCCCTCGCCGCCGCAGAAGGCGTCGAGTGGGTGTTCCATGGAGCTGGGTTCCTCCGTCCTTTGGACGGGGACATGTACCGCTTCGCGATGGTTTCGCTGTCCCCCGACGGCGGCGATGCCAACCGTCACCGCGAGTTCGACGTCGAATCCCGCACCTTTGTTGACCCTGCCGCCGGCGGATTCGATCTGCCCACGGCAAAAGGCAACGTGAGTTGGCTGGATGCGGACACCTTGCTGGTCTCCAGTACGGCAGAGGGGTTGCCCGCAACCACTTCCTCGTACGCCCGGACCGGTGTGAAGCTGCGTCGCGGCCAATCCCTCGCCCATGCAGAGCGGATCTTCGAGATCCCCGAAGACCACATGCTGGCCATGGTGGCCCATGACTCAACCCCAGGCTTCGAGCGAACCTTCGCCGTGGATTACATCGACTTCTACAACCGCAGTACGTGGCTGCTTGGCGACGACTCATGGGTAGCGATCGACGTGCCCACAGACGTGAACATCAGCGCCCACCGGGAATGGCTGATGTTCCGCCCGCAGAAGGACTGGGACGTTTCCGGCGTTACCTACGCGGCCGGTTCCTTGCTGGCCGCTGACCTCGAGGGGTATTTGGCTGGATCACGGCAATTTGTGGTGCTGTTTACGCCCGATGATCACACATCGCTGCAGTCGTGGAGTTGGACCAAGGACTATCTGCTGCTCAACCTCCTGCGCGACGTCTCATCCGAAATCAGGGTGCTGGACCCTTCCCGCGTTGATTCCGACAGCAGCTGGGTTGCCACGGCCCTGGACGCGTGCCCGCCGCTTCACGACGTCAATGCCTATGCCGTGGACGACGAAGACGAGTCCGGGGCCGGAAATGACTACTGGTTGGTCGCCACCGGTTTCACCACGCCAACTACCCTCACCCGCGGCACCCTCACGGCTGGCGAGGTTCCTTCATCCGGCGGATCGACTGCCGGGGTGACGAGCCAGCATGCGGTGGTGAAGCGTTCGCCGTCGTTCTTCAATGATGGTGACTATGAGGTCCAGCAGCATTTCGCTGTCTCTGCGGACGGGACCAAAGTCCCCTACTTCCAGGTGGCATCCAAGGACCTGGTCCTGGATGGACAAAATCCCACGCAGCTTTCCGGCTATGGCGGATTCGAAGTTTCCCGCACCCCCGCCTACAGCGGCACCATTGGCAGGGCTTGGCTGGAGCGTCGCACTTCCGCTGCTGCACTGGCCGACGGTCCCGGCTCGCACACCCGCGGCGGTGTGTACGTTGTGGCGAACATCCGCGGCGGCGGCGAATACGGACCCTCGTGGCACCGGGCAGCCCTGCAGGAAAAGCGGCACCGTGCCTACGAAGACTTCGCCGCCGTGGCACAGGACCTGATCTCCCGCGGCGTGACCAGCCGCCGTCGACTCGGTTGCGTGGGCGGCTCAAATGGCGGGCTCCTGGTTGGCAACATGCTGACCCAGTACCCCGAACTGTTTGGTGCAGTGTCCTGCGGCGTGCCATTGCTGGACATGCGCCGCTACACCAAACTCTCTGCCGGATATTCCTGGATCGCGGAGTATGGAGACCCCGACGTGCCTGAGCAGTGGGAATTTATCCGTACCTTCTCCCCCTATCACCTGCTTCATGACGGCGTCGAGTACCCCGAAACCTTCATTTGGACCGCGACCTCGGATGATCGGGTAGGCCCCGTCCAAGCCCGAAAGATGGCAGCTCGGATGCAGGCAATGGGTATCCCGAATGTCTGGTTCCACGAAGCACTGGAAGGCGGGCACGCGGGCGCTTCGGACAACAGGCAGGCAGCCGCACTCCAAGCCCGAAGCAACCACTTCCTGTGGCGTACGCTGGCCGGGAGCAACTGAGGTTCCATTTGGATGGCCCGCTGCAGGCAAGGCCGTGCGAACGGCGCGGACGGCAGCGAGTCATCGAAATGGGCAGCGGATCGCAGGCGGTTTTGCACTGAACGGCACGTTCTGCGTATCCTTGGTGGGCTAGCAATAGCAAACGGAGACGTGCCAGAGCGGCCGAATGGGCTTCACTGCTAATGAAGTGTGGGGCACAACTCCACCGGGGGTTCAAATCCCCCCGTCTCCGCGAATGGGTCCCGGTTTTCGAACCGGGACCTTTTGCGTTTAATCCCAGGCCTCCGTAAGTTACCGGGTTATAGGACAAAACGTGTGTAAATCCCGGGTGTGTCATGATCGTCCGGCCCAGCCTGCGCGGTGCCAGAGGCCT
>NZ_JBHZPI010000029.1:0-73294 GCF_042788025.1 Paenarthrobacter sp. YIM B13468
GCCAGGGCGAGCCGGCGCCGGGCTTCGCTGATGCCGATCCGCAGGCGGGCGCGCAGGAACTGCGCGGCGTCCCGGTACCCGTCATCGGCCACCGCGGCAGCGTCCGCCGCAGCAACACCACTGAACCCAGCAGCAGTAGCGGATCCAACAGCAGCAGCAGCGGATCCAGCGACAGCATCGAAACCCGTGGCGGTGGCGAAACCTGCAGCAGTAGCGGATCCAGCAGCAGCAGCAGCGGATCCACCGGCAGCAGCAGACCCTGCAGCCGTGGCGGTGGCGGTGGCCGGGTTTGGTCCTGTCGTGGGGGCCGGGACGGCATGGTCTGTGGTTGCTGGGTCTGTGGTTGCGGGGTCGGTCCAGCCTGTCTGCCATCCCGTGCCCGCCGCGGAGGAGGGCCGTGCCTGCTGGGCTTGGGTACGGGTCCGTTCCACGGCGTGCGCCGCGATGACCTGCAGGTATTCCACGGTGCGGGAGATCTCCTCCACCCGCCCGGCGAACCCCGCGGCTTCCGCAAACCCGAACGACAGGGCACCAGCCACGGTGAAGGAACGCAGGCTTTCCAACGCCTCAACGCTGTCAGCCAGCGCCCCCTCAATTCCCAGCGCCCCCTCAATTCCCCGCGCATCCTCAATTCCCCGCGCGTCCTCAAGCCCGTGGGAAACGCCGTGCCCGGGGAAATCGTCACGGTCCGTTTCATCGGGCTCGGGGACGGGCAGTGGTTTGATGCCGCGAAGCAGCGCCATGGCCCTTGGGCTGTCCGAAGCGGTGACTGCCGCCGTCGGGCTTTCAAAGCCGTCCTGCCCGTGGGCAGCACCGGAGTGGCTTCCGAGGGGAACGCGTCGGGGGCGTAGCGAGGCGCCAGTCACTGCTGCCCGACGCGCCAGAATCTCCCCAATGCTTCCCATGAATAAACCCTCTCACCAGGGTCTGACATTATTAGCTCCCTCTCATTGGGAACCAGGAAACGCGGGAAATAGCGGCTATCTGCTGGTGACTTGCTCCCGCAGAATGTCCGCGTGGCCGCAGTGCTGTGCGAGCTCGCGCAGCATGTGCAGATACACCCAGCGGAAGGGGAGCGGGCCACGTCGATTTCCGAGCACGAGCTCGTCCAGCCCTAAAGCCGAAGCAGCCAGCCGCGAGGCCTCGCACGCTTCGCGATGTGCCTGCTGAATACTTGCGATCGTGTCGGTGTCCTCGAGAATAAACGACTCGTCAGGCGTGGCGGGGATGCCGATCTCGCTCCGGGACCGGCATGAGATGGCCTCATCGAACCACACCTTTTCCACGAACGTGGCGTGCTTCAGCAACCCTAAAAGCGTTGTTCGCGACGGGACCAACGAGCGCCGTGCTTGCTCTTCCGTTAACCCGTCCAGCGACTCGTAAAGTGCACGACGGTGCTCGTCAAGGAATGCATCGAACTGGGACCGGACGTCGTGGTTGATGACATCTTCAGCGAAGGTGGGCGGGAAGACACTCATCCGAAAACCACCGTGCCGTCGTCGTCGATTCTCCAGCCCGGGTTGTGCGCGATCTCCCAGACGATGCCGTTCGGATCCTTGACATGGCCGTGGAAAATGCCCCCGAAAGCACTAGCCTGGGCGGGCTTCACCACGGTTGCCCCGGCAGATACCAGTTGGTCGATGGTGCTGGACACTTCGGCCGCACTATCGACGTTATGCGAAAGCGTCACGCCGCTGACGCTGCTCGTCGAAACTGTGCTGCTGGTCGAAATATCGCTGTTGAGGTCTTGGTTGAACTTTTCAGCATCGAACAGACCAAGCATCAAGCCCGGACCGACTTGGAAGAAGATGATCTCCCCGGGAACGTCCATCAGCGGATCCCAACCGAGCCCGTCCTTGTAGAACGAACGGGCTCGATCGAGATCTGCGGTGGCAAACGTGATGAAATGCAGTCGCTGGTCCATACGGACATGCTAGCGACAGGGTACGACGTCGGGCCTTAGCTAAGGTGCTGGCGGGCTCCGTTGAGGTGGGAAGCCGGGGCCGAGAAGAGCGCAGAGACGTGGTCGCCAAGCTCGTTGACGTGGGTGTAGCCCGGGAACTTGCGGTGCGGAGCAGCTGCCTTCATGGCATCGTCCAGCAGCGCCTTGACCACGAACACCACTGCGGCCGATGTCTGTTCCTTGGGCTCAGTCTTGTGGCCGGACTGGGCTGCCTCGAAGCCGTCTGCGACACCAAGGACCCAAGCCTCGGAAGCTGCCTTAATTGCAGCGTAGCTGGCGCCGGATGCTGTGGGCTTGGCGGCAGCGACAGCCGAGACGATGGCCAAGCGCCCATGCGGCGATGCTTCCAAGTCGGAGTAGAACGCACGCGAAGTGTTCCGGAGCGTCGTCATGATGCTGGTGTGCAGGACGTCCCAGTCCTCGTCCTTCTGGCCAACGATTCCTTCGCCGCCACGCCATCCGCCCACAAGGTGGATAAGACCATCCACAGATCCAAACTCGCCCCTGACGGAATCTGCCAGGGCCTCGACCGATTCCGGGGCCGAAAGGTTGCAGGTGTACGGCACCACACCGTCGTGGGAGGCAGCGAGTGCTTCAAGGCGGGCAGCGTCAAGATCGACGGCGGCTACACGGGCTCCCGCGGCAACCAGCGAGCCGACCACGGCTTGCCCGGCGGCGCTGGTGGAACCCGCAACGACGACGTTGAGGGGCTGAGTGGATTCTGTGCCGGATGCCACGTCGTTGTGGTCATTGGTGATTGGCATGTGTGTCCTTCCAAAGGAAAAAGCTGGTCAGGAAGGAGCCTATCGAGTGATACAGGCTGGCTTATCAATAAACGGGTTGAGAATAAGAATCTCTCATGCTCACGCGCCGCTGACTCAGCCTAAGCCCACGGACGAGGTGGGCCTGGAAGTGGGAGGATGAACCTGTGGAACCCCTCTTCGACTTCCTTGGCAGTTACTGGTGGCTCATTTTCCCCCTTGGCGGGATGGCCGGTGGGTGGGCAAGATCGTGGTCCAAAGCCAGTGAGGAGCGCCATCGCCGAAAGGTGGAGTTGTACAAGCTGAAGAACCAGCTTGCGGTGCACGAGCAGGCCAACCAAGCCGAGGTTGTCTCGCTGATGGCCACGCACGATGCCGTGAACCATAAGTGGCTGGACTACGAACTGGACGTTGGGAAGCTCATCGATTACCCATTGATGACTGACGTTCGCGAGCCGCTAACGGTAGCCTTCCTCCGCGCCAAAAAGGAAGCGGACGGACTGCGCCCGGCCACCCCGCAGGACATAACGACGCCGGCCCGGCTGGCTGAGTATCGTGCTGCTGTCCACAGCTTCGAACTTGCTTTCGATGTGGCCGAACGCGAAGCCAGACGCATCAAGGACAGCAACTTCACCGGGCCGGAACGTCAAAGACTGGCAACGGCGAGGAAGCTGCTGCGTATTGCAGAAGACTCCGCTGCTACCCCGGCAGAACGGCAGACGGCGTACAAGCGTGCGCGCAAGGAACTGGATGGCCTGATCGTCCTTCCGGAGCCGACCGTTGCTGCTCTCGAAGGCAGAATCGCTGGAATGCTCGGCGAGCGACAAGATCCTGACACAGACGCACGGATCGCTTGACGCTCAGGGTGTGGCTTCCCGACCTTCTTTGAATCCAAGAGGGGCCTTCTGCAACCCAAATAGGCTGCAGAAGGACTGAGCTTGGCTCAAACAAGGTCAGGAAGCCCCTGAGTTCAGCTCAATCCCCATCACTGTCCGAACAATCGAGCCCGCGAGGTCGTCTTCCATATGGGTCATCCCGATGTGTTCGGCCACTCGCCGGGAGGCGATGTTGTCGGGATGGATGATGGCCACGAGACGTTCCACCCTAGCCTCGTCCCGGGCAAAATAAACGCAGGCTTGGGCAGCTTCCTTGGCGTAGCCTCGACCCTGGAGATCCGACCGAACGTGGTAGCCGACCTCCAGCTCGCGGCGCCCATTTACTGTTTGCCAGGTCAACCCGCAGTCGCCCACGAAACCGCCGTCGTGCGTTTCCAGAATCCACAGCCCGTACCCGTCGCGGGCGTAGTTGGCCACGTTCCAGGAGATCCAGGCAGCAGCTTCTTCCCGTGACTTCGGAGTGGGGTAGTACGCCATGACGTGAGGATCGCCGAGCATGTCGGCCATAACCTCAAGATCGGCTGGCGTCATCTCGCGGAACCGCAGCCTGGCGGTAGAAAGTGGGTGCACCTCCACAGCCTACAGACCGCAATTACGCCAATACCCGCACCTCCACCGGCGTCAGCATCTCCCGTTCAAACCCAACAACGCGCCGCGGCCCATGCAGGATCACCTCATGGGTTTGGACATCACAGGTACTGGACGTGGAGATATGCAGCTTTACTAAGCCAGGCGTGACCACACGGGCAAGGTCCAGCCCAGTGAAGGATGTCCGGTCGGCGTGGACAAGAAAATCCACGACGCCGGACGCGCCGGCTCCCAGTTCCACCCGGGCGTAACCGATGAGCTCGCGGACGGGACGAACAACCTCGCCCACCGGGTCCTCCAAGTACAGCTGCACTACCTCAGCGCCAGCGCGGGCACCGGTATTCGTCACCGTACAACTGATGGTGACCGAGTCCGCCGTCGTCATCGCGGGAGCGCTGCATTGGTGGTCTGAGAGCTCGAAGCTCGTATAGGACAAACCGTGCCCGAAGCCGAACAGCGGAGATGGGTCCAGCGCACTGACTTCGGTAGGTCCGGACAACCGAGAGTGAAGGTAGGTTCCTGGTTGTCCGCCGGGGGAGCGGGGTACAGAAACGGGAAGCTTTCCGGAGGGATTGACGACGCCGGTCAGCACGTCCCAGATTGCCTCGCCGCCCTCTTCGCCTGGGAAGAAGCCTTGCACCATCGCATCGGCGCGTTCCACGAAGTCGCCAAGTGCATACGGCCGGCCACTGAGTACCACCACAACGGAACGGGTCCGGGATTCGGCGCAGGCGCTGAGGACCCGGTCCAGCATGTGGTGCTGGTCCCCGGGGAGGCGGAGATCGGCGGCGTCGTTTCCTTCACCTGACGTGCCCCGGCCGAATAGCCCGGCGTTGTCGCCAACCACCACGACGCAGGTATCAACGGAGGCGGCGACCTCGCAGGCTGCGGAAATCTCAGCCTCAGTGGCTGACTCACAATTCCCTGTCACGGAACTCACCACGGAGTGGAAGCGCGAGGAAGCGACGCCAGCAACTGTAGGTACGGAAATGCCCATCGGTACGTCCGGATGGGAAGCCCCCACGTGGGCATCAAAGGAGTAGCAGCCCAGCATGGCGAAGGGGTCGTCAGCCAACGGTCCAACAATGCCGAGCGTTTCCGAACCGGAAAGTGGCAAAGCCGGCGAACCCGCAAATGGTCGGTTGCTCAGCAGCACCAGCGACTGCGCCGCGAGCTCACGGGCCAACTGCCGATCCTCGGCAGGATCCAGCTCGATTGGGCCGGAAAGGGCAGTGGGCGCTGCCGAGAAGTCCGGCGACAAAAGACCCAGCTCGGCCTTCTGGGTAAGAACTCGTCGAAGCGCCAAGTCAACAACCGATTCGTCCACGGCACCCTCGCGAACGCGTGCGGCCAGCGGCTCGCCAAAGCAATTGACAGTTGGAAGTTCAACGTCGACGCCGGCCCGCAGCGCCAGCACCGCGGCGTCACCGGAATCGGCCGCCACACCGTGCGTGACGTCCAGGAACGCGACCCCAAAGTAGTCGGCCACTACCGTGCCGGCAAAACCCCACTCCTCACGAAGCAGCCCAGTGAGGAGGGCGTGGTTCGCGGCGGCAGGTACGCCGTCGACGTCGGTATATGCGTGCATTACGGAACGGGCCCCGCCGTGGCGGATCGCCATTTCAAACGGCGGCAGCATAACGTCGGCGAGTTCGCGCGGGCCCATCGAGACGGGGGCGTGGTTGCGGCCTGCCTGGGACGCCGAGTAGCCCACGAAGTGCTTGAGGGTGGCGACAATACCGGCGGATTCGAGCCCCTGGACGTAAGTGGTAGCGATCGTGCCCACCAGGTAGGGGTCCTCGCCGATGGTTTCCTCAACGCGGCCCCACCGGAAATCGCGGACGACGTCGAGCACGGGTGCAAGGCCTTGATGGACGCCCAGGCTCCGCATCGATGAGCCAATTCTGACTGCCATTTCACGGACCAAAGTTGGGTTGAACGTGGCACCCCACGCCAGTGGGACCGGGAAAGCTGTTGCCTTCCACGCCGCCAAACCGGCCAGGCATTCCTCATGCATCTGCGCAGGGATGCCGAATCGGGAGGCTGAAATGATCTGTTCCTGTGCGGCGGCAAGTCGCCGGCCGCCTTCGGATGGGTCCACTGGGACGGTGCCGTACATGCGCGTGATCTGGCCCAGCCCGTGGGAGATGACCTCGTCCCAGGAACGCGTATCGCCTGCCATCTGGCTCTGCAGGGGTGCCACGGAATCGCCGTCGCTGGAAGCGTTGACCCAAACGCCTACCAGTTGAGCGAGCTTTTCTTCCAAGGTCATTTCGCTGATGAGGTGTTCCACGACGTCCGGATCGGGGACGCGGGCAAGTGCTTGCTGTTCAGCGGCGCCGCTGCTCACAGGCTTCTCCTTGGGTTGATTGGCGATTTTTAGAAACTATCAGAAACTTCTGATTAGTTTCTAGGGTGGAAATGTGTTGATTTACGAGCAGATTCTTCATAGCGTTGACGAAGTGCGGTGCGCAAGCGGGTAGTTTGCACCACAATAGATCAGAAACTTTCGGACATTATCTAAGCCAAAAACTATGGGAGAACCCTCATATGCAGACGTACAGAGTGGCCATCGTGGGAACGGGTGGGATCGCGGCTGTGCACGCATCCAACCTGGCCCGCACCGAAAACAGGGCAGAGCTGGTGGCTGCATGCGACGTCGACGACGCGCGGCTGCAGGCTTTTGCCAATGAACATGGAATCGCTGGCCGATACCAGAGCCTCACGGACCTGCTCGCCGAAGCCAAACCGGACATCGTGCACCTTTGTACTCCGCCGATGATGCACATCGATCAAGCCATCGAATGCCTCGAAGCAGGTGTGCATGTCCTGTCCGAGAAGCCGCCGGCCCTCAGCCTTGCGGACTTCGACCGCCTCAACAACGCCGAAGCCCAAGGCGGCGCGCAGTTCTCCTGCGTATTCCAACACCGCTTTGGTGATGCCTCGGCCGCAGCACGTGCCTTGATCGGTGGAAGCGCCTTTGGACGTCCGCTCGTTGCCCGCTGCGATACCCTCTGGTACCGGCCGGATGAGTATTTCGACCTGCCATGGCGCGGCACTTGGAAGGCCGAAGGCGGCGGTCCGACCATGGGCCACGGCATCCATCAGTTCGATCTCCTCCTGCACCTGCTTGGCCCGTGGGAAGAAGTCACTGCCATCGCCTCGCGCCAGGCCCGGGCAACGTCAACCGAGGACCTCTCAGCTGCCTTGGTTCGCTTCGAAAATGGCGCTGCTGCAACGGTCATCAACTCCCTGCTCTCGCCCCGGGAAACCTCGGATATCCGCGTCGACTGCGCGTTCGCCACCATCGAGCTCAGTCACCTGTACGGCTACGGCACCAAGGACTGGACCATCACTGCGGCACCCGGCCATGAGGACCAAGTGACGGCTGCTTGGACTGCCGAACCTTTGGAACGAGGCAGCGGCCACTCGGCACAATTCCTGGCCATGTATGACGCGCTCGACGCCGGACTCCCGCTTCCAGCGGGCGCGGACTCAGCGAGGCAGACACTTGAGTTCGCTGCCGCAATTTACGCCTCCGCGTTCACCGGAAAGCCGGTGCGGCGCGGCGAGATCGTTCCCGGCCACGCTTTCTACGCAGGCATGGATGGAGAGGGCCGCGGCAGCCGCGTCCTGGCCTCCACAGCCCGCTCCTGAACCCGCACCGAATCAACGGAGAACCCATGACCACCTCAGCCCAGACCGCCCAGACCACCACCCTCAGTTATGCCGACGACGGCCGTTCCCTGACATTCACGGCAGGCGGCCAGGACATTGCAAGCTACACATACCGCCCCACGGATGAGCAGTACGAAAGCCCGCGTCCCTTCTTCCATCCCCTCACCACCTTGGAGGGCGATGAGGTCACCATCTCCCGTCCATGGGACCACGTCTGGCACAAGGGACTCTCTTGGGCGTTGCCGAATGTGGGCGAGCACAACTTCTGGGGTGGTGCGACCTACACCCGCGAGACCGGCTACGCGAACCTGGACAACAACGGGGCCATGAACCATGAAGCCTTCAGTTACATCGAGGAATCGGCGTCTACGATTACCGCCGCTGAGGATTTGCTCTGGACTTCACAGCCAACAGAACCGGGCCAACAAGGCACGCCACTCATCCGCGAGCAGCGCCGCTTCGCCATCCAATTGCTGCCATCCGGAAACTCGTGGGCGCTCCTATTCGAAACGGAGATGACCAACGTTTCGGGCGCTGAGATCGGTCTCGGAAGCCCCACCACGGAAGGCAGGGACAACGCCGGGTACGGCGGTCTGTTCTGGCGCGGTCCGAGGTCCTTCACAGGCGGGGAGTTCCGCTCTGAAGCCGGCACCGGAGCCGACGAGTTCATGGGCACGCGATCACCATGGATCGCGTTCACCGGCCAACACGACGTCACCTGCCGGAAGTCAACCGTCATGTTCGTGGAGGACCAATCCAACGCGGGTGCGCCCAACCAATGGTTCGCCCGCTCATCGATGTTCGCTTGTCTGGGTTCGGCTCCGTTCTTCAGCGAAGTAGTCCCGCTAAAGGTCGGCGAACCGCTCAAGTACAGGTACGCCGTCGTGATCTCCGCCGGCGATATCGATGCAGACTCGGCCAGTGCGCTCGCCGGCGCAGCTCGCGACGCACTGGATGGTTGGGCCTAGTGTGGACTTCATTTCCCGGCGCGACTGCAGTGTCAGAAGTGAGCATCTACAACTGGCCAAGTCAGGACGGCATGGCCGGCGGATCCCCTCACGTGCACACGGCGTCGACGGAGGCATACGTAGTTGTGGAAGGAACCGGCCGTCTGGAGACCCTGGATTCGCGCGGCTTCACCGTTACGCCGCTGACGCCAGGCGTGGTGGTCTGGTTCACGCCCGGAACTGTGCACCGCGCCATCAACGATTCCGGGAACCTCAGGGTGCTCATTGTCATGCAGAATGCCGGGCTGCCTGAAAACGGCGATGCGGTGATGACGTTCCCGCCAGAGCATTTAGTGGACGTCGACGCGTACTCGCGCGCCGCTTCGCTTCCGTCAAGGGACGCCGACGGCGGTGATGCGGCTGCCGAGGCGGCTGCGCGTCGTCGTCGTGACCTGGCTTTGGAGGGCTATCTGGAGTTGAAGCATGGTGTCATCACATCCGGAGTTTCCGCACTGGCCGGGTTTCATGCCGCGGCTGTTCGATTGGTGAGTGGCAGGGCCGGAACGTGGCGCGGCTATGTGGACGATGGAGCGGCGCGGCAGGCCGGGCTCACCAAGGACAACTTGGACTCTATCGAGTCGATGGAAAGTTTCTACTTGCAGGACTCGAGGACTACGATAGGCGAACGGAAAACCCGCAGGATTTACGGCATGTGCGGCCGAATCCAAGCCTGGGACCTTTCCGAAACTATTGCTGCGGGGAGGTGATCCCGGCCGAAAGGGGTGCGTTCCATGGTGACCAAGCAGGACTCTGGGCGGGCGACGATCGGCGAGATCGCCCGGGAAGCCGGAGTGTCCGTACCCACGGTTTCCAAAGTCCTGAACGGGCATGCCCATGTCGCCGCGGCAACGCGCGCCCGGGTGGAAGAAATCATCGCCAAGCGGGACTACGCCCGTCGCCCGGCCAAAAGGAGCAAGAAGGCCGGTCTGGTGGATCTTGTGTTCCCAGGCATGGCTTCGGAATGGGCGTGCGAAATCATTGAGGGCGTTGAGCGCGTTGCCCAGGAAGCCGGATACGGCACTGTGGTCAGCAGCCTGTCCCTGGACGGATCGCGGATTCGGCCGTGGCTGGCGAACCTCGCCGAGCGGAAGTCCGACGGCGTGATACTGGCGGTTTACGAACTGGACTCGAAGCAGATCCAGCGCATCAAGGCGCTCGGAATCCCCGTGATCCTAATCGATCCCGTAGGCCAGCCAGGCCCGGACCTCACGACTGTTGGTGCTGCAAACTGGGACGGTGCCTTCTCGGCAACCCAGCACCTCTTGAAACTCGGCCACAAGCGTATTGGCATGATCGGCGGCCGCGAGGACCTTCAGTGCAGCGGAGCCCGCGAGGACGGCTATTTGGCTGCGCTCCGCCGGGCCGGTGTCGACGCGGATTCTTCGTTGATGGTGCCCGGTGATTTCTCCACGGAATCCGGCGCCCGGGGAACTGAGACTCTCCTGGCCCTGGATAACCGGCCCACAGCCATCTTCACCGGCAACGACGCCCAAGCCCTCGGTGCCTACCGTGCCGCTCGTTCTGCCGGGCTGCGGATCCCGGAAGATCTCTCGATCATCGGCTTCGACGATATCCCTGCCGCTGAATGGGTCGAACCCGGGCTAACCACGGTCCGTCAGCCCGTGGTGCAGATGGCTGAGACAGCTATGCGGGCGCTACTACGGCATCTTGAAGGCGACGAGGAGTTGCCGCAGCGGATCGAGCTCGGAACGGAGCTTGTAGTGCGGGGTTCCACGGCGTCCCCGCGGCCCTGAGCGCAAGACTGTGGCTTCCCGACCTTCTTTGAATCCAAGGCGGCCGTTTTGCACCCCAAATAGGCTGCAGAAGAGTTGAACTCGGCCCGAACAAGGTCAGGAAGCCACAGGGCTAGGCCAATGAGCGCACCCCTGATTAGCCTCGACCCATGCTCGTCGACGGGTCCTGGTCACCTTCGGAGGGGTCTGCCCTGAGTTCATCCGGGGTGCCATCCGGCAGACCTGCGGGTCCGGGGACGTCGCCCGTGGAGGCCGGAAGGTCATCGTCGGTTTCCATGCCTTGGCCAGCACCGGCGTCGAGTCCTGGCTCGTTCTGGCGTTCGCCGGCGTCGCTTGCGGTCGCATTGTGACGCTGCGTTGTCTCAGCAGCCTTGTCAGGCGATTCGGAGTCCATCGCGTTGGAACCTTCGCTGATGGAGGAGTGGACCTGGATGTCGTCATCCTTCTCGTTCGGCTCCGGAACCTGCCCTTTGTCAACGGGGTCAGACGTGCTAGCCAGGTCTTCCATCGCGTTTTCGGCGGCTTTGCGGATGCTGTCTTCAACGCCCATCAGATGTTCTCCTTTGCACGAATCGTCCGGTGGCCGGACTCGGATAATAAAGTAAGCCTACTTACTTTCTGTTCGATGTGACACCCTGCCCGGATTGACAAACCGGGTCCGATTTGGTTCATGAATCTGCTGGTTAACGCATGTCGTGCCGCACTTTGTACCGTTGATCGTTGAACGATATGGTGTCTTCAGACCGTTTTGCAGAGGGCGGCGATATTCGCTCCTTTGCTGTCTGCTGGGGACGCTTTTCAGTCAGTAGGAACGTGCCACATGGTCAACCCCCGCCCCGAGCAGGAAGCTCTCCAGAATGGATATTTTCTGGACCTCGTCCTGGGTAGCGAAGACGTCGAGGCTTTTCTCGGCGATCTGGCTTCTTTCTCGGCAGAGAGCCTCTCACACCGCAACACCGCTGTTTATTGCGGCATCACGGTCCTTCGGCGCAAGAAGTCAGCCACGGCCGCAAGCAGCGATGACCGGGCCCGCGTCATGGACGAACTCCAAAACGCCTTCGAAGGGCCGTGTCTTACGGCCATGGACAAGCTGACCTCCGTGCTGGTCCCGGACCTTCTTCGCGAACACCGTTGGCCCGAATATGTGCAGGCCGCCTCCCATCAGGGGCTTCGGTCCATCCTGAGCGTGCCGCTGCTGGTCGAGGGCGATACCCGAGCTGCCCTGAACCTCTACTCAGAGCGGACCCATGCATTCAGCGACGATGACGTGGAACGCGCCGAGGTATTCGCATCGCACGCCGCCAAGTCGCTACGCCTCGCGCTGAAGATCGCGCAACTCAGCGATGCGCGGAATGATCTTGCCGCTGCTATGCAATCGCGCACCGTGATCGACCTGGCGGTGGGTGCGATCATGGCGCAGAACCACTGCAGCCAGGAAGAAGCGTTCACCATCCTGAGGACTGCCTCCAGCAACCGGAACATCAAGCTGCGGCATTTGGCCCAGTCGATCATCGCCGCCGTGTCCTCGGGGAAGGTTACGACGCACTTCGAGGAGTAGGGCCCGCCTGGAATGTCCGCCCCGCGAACGCGTTTCGTAACCCGAAGCAACTATGGAGCAAACTTGGGTGAGTGACGACGAATAGACCCCGGCCCGGCCTCGCGATTGCTGCACTGAGCCTCGGGACGGCGCTGAACCCGCTGAACTCGTCCATGATTGCGGTGGCGTTGGTGGTCCTGCGGGAGGATTTCGCGCTCGACGTCGCCACCGTCACCTGGGTGATCACGTCGTTTTACCTCGCCTCCGCGGCCGGACAGCCGCTCATGGGCAGGCTCGCTGACCGCTTCGGCCCTCGCCGGTTGTTCACGTTCGGCATGGCCCTGGTGGCGGTCACCTGCGCGATCGCACCGTTCCTTCCCAGCTTCGCCCTGGTGTGTGTGGCCCGCGCGCTGATGGCTGTGGGGACTGCGACCGCATATCCCTCGGCCGTCGTGATGGTCACCCAGCTGAGCAAGCTCGCCAATTTGCCGTCGACGAGGCCGCTGGGCAGGATCCAGATGGCAAACACGTCGGCCGCTGCCGTGGGTCCGGTGGTGGGCGGTTTGTTGGTGAGCCTGGTCGGCTGGCAGGCCTTGTTCGCGATCAACGTGCCAATCGCGCTGGTTGCACTCGTTGTGGTGCACAAGGCTGCGCCAGCTGACTCCGGCCGCGAAACGGGCAAGCTATCGGCGCTGATCCGCGACTCCGACATCCCCGGCATCCTCGCATTTGTTACGTCGCTCATGCTCGCGATGATGGCGCTGCTCAACGTGATGCCGGCCTACCGCTGGTGGCTCCTGGGCGCTGCGACATTGATCGGCGCACTTTTTGCCTGGCGCGAGCTGCGCTTCCGGCCTCCGTTCCTGGACCTCCGCCTGCTGGGCAGGAACCGGCCGGTGCTGCTGGTGTATTTGCTGTTCATCGTTTTCAGCGGCGTCTACTACTTTGCCTTCTTCGGACTGCCGCAGTTGCTGCAGGAGGCAGGTCATTACGACGCCGGTGTGGTGGGCCTGCTCATGCTGCCCCTTGCGGCGTTGTCGGTTGTGGTGACGCCACTGACGGTGCGGCTGATGGAGCGTTTCGGCGTGCGTTCCGTCCTGATCACAGGCGTGCTGGTTCTGACTGTTGCCGCAGCGGGTCTTGGTGCGCTCACGTTGTCGCTGTGGGCGCCGTTGGTGTTCGTGCTTACTGCAATGATGGGCATACCCTACGGAATGGTGAGCACGGCCTCGAACCAAGGGCTCTACGTTTCGGCCCGCCCGGAAGAACGAGGTGTAGCTGCCGGAATCTTCCAGACGTGCCGCTACCTCGGAGCGATCACTGCCACTGTGCTGATTGGCGTTCTATATGGCTCGGGCGTGAACCAAGCGAACTGGGGACTCATGGTCCTGGTGATGCTGGGCCTGAACGTGCTGGTGTTGGTGCTCGCCGTGATGTGGCGGAAGCCCACGGCGGACACACGATAAGACAACCGACGCAAAGAATCTGGCCTTCCGCGACACGTTCCGGCATTCACTCGTACTCACCACTGCAATAGTTACGCCCCGGATTGCAGGAGAAGTAGATGCTTGGACTCGAAAATACCCCGGAAATTCTTAGTGGCTCGCCCGTGCCGGAACTGTGGCTGCTGCTGGTTACCATCGCCATTCTGGTGACTCTGGTGGCTCTCGCCGCTGTTGTGGTTTCCCGCTTGGCTTTGCCACTCTCTGCCTTGTTGCAACGACGACGGCGTGGGAGGGGGCCGCGGCATCGCAGCTCCCGCAAACGGGAGTTGTCCCAGGGCAGGCACTAGGTCAACACCCCTTGCTTAATGCGTGGACGGTCCGGTTTCATGCGCTCGATGAACGCGATGGTTTCTGCTGCCCCCTGGACCGCCCCGCGCCAGCTCGGCGAGGGGGATCTGATCTTCGACGTGCACCGAAAGATCCGACACCGCTCTGCGCCATCTATGAACCCGGCTACATCGTCGTGCTCTCGCGGTCGGCGAGGGCCCGCTGGTGACGGTAAAGCGTTGCCCCGGCGGGGGTGGTCAGGCCAGGGATAGGAAGAGTTTTTCCAGTTCTTTCTTGTCCATGGTCGCGTCCTGCTGGACGATGCATTGCTCAAGCCCGGTGGCGATAACTGCAAACCCCGCCCGGTCGAGTGCCTTGGATACGGCGGCGAGCTGGGTGACGACGTCTTTGCAGTCCCGGCCTTCTTCGAGCATGCGGGTCACGGCGGCGAGCTGCCCCTGTGCGCGCTTGAGTCGGTTGATGACGGGGGTCATTTCTGAGGGATTGAGTTGCATGGGTCTCTCCAAGGAGGGGGGCGTCTGAAGCTTTCACTCCAGCCTATACCCCCGTGGGTGTTTTGACTACCCCCGGGGGTATCTGTAATACTCGGTGGGGTATCCACCCGACCCCTTTCGAGAGGCCAGTCATGACTTCTTCTTACCCGGCGTCAGCCGTTACCGCACTCGCTCCCGAAGCTCTGCAGTCCTGGATCAAAGAACACCAGGATCTCGTGGTCATTGATGTCCGCTCCGCTGCCGAATTCGAGTCCATGCACATCCGCGGCTCCTACAACGTGCCGCTTCCGCTGCTGTCCGAGCACACCGACGAACTCGCAGCCCGGCTGGGCTCCCGTGTTGTCCTGGTGTGCCAGTCCGGCGTCCGCGCCGAGCAGGCACGCCAACGCCTCGCCTCGGCCGGAATCGACACCGCCTACGTGCTCACCGGCGGGGCACCCGGGTTCGCTGCTGCCGGCGGTGACGTGGTCAAGGGCAAGGGCCGCTGGGACCTCGAACGACAGGTCCGCCTGATGGCAGGCTCCCTCGTAATGCTGGGCCTTGCCGGCGGCCGGTTCGTCTCCCCAAGAATCAGGACGGTTGCCGGCGTTATCGGCGCCGGCCTGACCTTCTCGGCCGCGACCAACACCTGCGCCATGGGCAAAGCCATCTCAGCATTGCCATGGAACAAGGCAACCAAGGAACCCACTCGCGAAAGCGCCATCCTGCAACTTCCCGCACAGACGGCCGTAGAGGACGCCGCGGCATGATCCCGGCCCTGGGTCTGGGGCTCGTCGTCGGCGTCGTACTGGGTGTAGTGGGCGGTGGCGGGTCCATCATCGCCGTGCCGGCCCTGGTGTACGGCGTGGGCATGATCCCCGCCCAGGCCATTCCCACCTCGCTGGTAGTAGTGGGCGTATCCTCGCTTGCCGCCCTGCTGCCCCGCATCCGCGAGGGCCTGAACTGGCCCGTGATCGCGCTGGTCGGGGCTGCCGGGATCCCGGCAGCCTGGACCGGCGCGGCCGTGGGCAAGCTGCTGGATCCCAACATCCTGATGCTGGCGTTCGCCGTGATCATGGTGGCCGCGGGCATCCGTATGCTCATGAAATCCCGCGAAACTGAGGGATCCTGCAGCACCGGGCCAGACCGGGCGTTCCGGTCCTGCGCCCCGAAGGCCGTGGGAGTGGGCCTGCTTGTCGGGTTCCTGACTGGACTGCTCGGCGTGGGCGGCGGCTTCCTCATCACACCCGCACTGACCATCTTCCTGGGTCTGCGCATGAAACAGGCGATCGGCACCTCGCTGGCAATCATCGTCGTCAACTCCGCCGCCGGCTTTAGCGCTCACGCCGCCGGCTACACCATCGACTGGGCCACCACCCTGGCATTCGCGGTCCCTGCTGTCCTGGGGTCCATCGTCGCGGCCCGGTTCGCCCGTCGGCTGCACGACAAACACATCCGCATCTCATTCGCGGTACTCATCTTCGCCGTCGCGGCATGGGTCACCGCCGGCACCGTCACCGCCTGACTCAACCCGATAGGAGAACACCATGGGACTGATCGACTCCCTCAAGAAGGCCTTCAACAAGCCATACAAGACCATTTCGGTGGCGCAGGCCAAAGAACTCCTGACCGCTGGCGCCACACTCCTCGACGTCAGGTCTACCCAGGAGTGGCGGACCGGCCGGGCGCCGCAGGCCAAGCACATTCCCCTGGACCGGCTGCAAACCAACACCTCCGGGATCCAGAAGACCGGACCGGTCATAGCCATCTGCGCCTCCGGCGTACGCTCCGCGTCCGCCGCCCGGCTCCTCGCCGACAAGGGGTACGACGCCTACTCCGTGCGCGGCGGCATGGCCGCTTGGCGCCAAGCCGGCGAACCCGTCCGCTAACAACCCACAACGAAACCACAAGCTCCGCGCCGGTGCTGGCCACGAGCACACCTGACCCCTGGGTCGAGCATGCCCATAGCTCCCGCTACATGAGACCCCGCAGGATATCCAAACTCGTTTCAGAACAACCTCCAAATCCCCTTTCACTGAAGGAGAGCACCAGATGCTTATCGAGCGCATTTACGACGAAGACCTCGCGCAGGCCAGCTACGTCATTGGCTGCCAGGCCAAAGGTGAAGCCATCGTGGTGGACGGCCGCCGCGACATCGCCGTCTACCAGGACCTGGCCGCGAAGAACGGCATGAAGATCGTGGCCGTCACCGAAACCCACATCCACGCCGACTACCTCTCCGGCACCCGCGAACTGGCCGCAGCCACCGGCGCCACTATCTATGTTTCCGGCGAGGGCGGCGCGGACTGGCAGTACGGGTTCGACGGCGAGCGGCTCTACGAAGGCGACACCATCACCCTGGGCAACATCAGCATCAAGGCCCTCCACACCCCCGGGCACACCCCGGAACACCTGTCCTTCCTGGTGACCGACGGCGCGTTCAGCGACCAGCCCGGCTACCTGCTCTCCGGCGACTTCGTGTTCTCCGGCGACCTTGGCCGGCCGGACCTGCTGGACGAAGCAGCCGGCGGCATCGACACGCGCTTCGAAGGGGCCAAGCAGCTCTTCGCCAGCCTGCGGGAAAAGTTCCTGACCCTTCCGGATTACGTCCAGGTCCACCCCGCCCACGGCGCAGGCAGTGCCTGTGGCAAGGCCCTCGGCGCCATTCCGTCATCCACCGTGGGCTACGAACGTCTCTACGCCTGGTGGGGCCCATACCTCGCCGCCAACGATGAACAGGGCTTCATCGACGAACTCCTCGACGGCCAGCCCGACGCGCACGCCTACTTCGGCCGGATGAAGCGCGAAAACCGTGAAGGCCCTGCCGTTATGGGCGAACGCTCCCCGTTGCCTGAGCTGTCAACCGACACCGTCGCAGCGGGGCTGGCTGCTGACACTCTGACCTTCATCGACACCCGCTCCAACAGCGAGGTCCACGAAGGCACTGTCGTCCGGTCCCTGAACGTTCCTGCCGGCAAGTCCGTTGCCAGCTTCGGCGCCTGGGTCGTCAACCCGGAGACGGACAATAACCCTCTCGTGCTGCTGGCCCGGGATCAGGAACAGGCGCACGACATGTGGGACCACCTGATACGCGTGGGCATCGACAACGTCGCCGGCTACGTCACCGGCATCCAGGGCCTTCCCGCGTTCACGCCCAAGCTAATCCAGGCCGAGGACCTCAAGGATTTCGACCCGGCCATGGTTCTGGATGTGCGCAACCGCAGCGAGCACATCGGGGGCAACATCCCCGGCTCCTACCAGCTCAGTGGCGGCCGCGTGATGTGGCACCTGGACAAGCTCCCCGCCGAGGGCACCATCGTGACGTACTGTCAGTCGGGCGTCCGTAACTCCGTGGCCGCCAGCGCCCTGCGCCGCGCCGGGTACGACGTCGTCGAACTCGACGGCAGCTACGCAGCCTGGAGCGCGTGGAAGAACAGCGTCCCCGCAGCCTAACCAGGCACGTAAACCTCAAGACCGCCCGGGCAGGATCCCCTCCTGCCCGGGCCTCCTACATGCCCGCAATGCCCGGCAGAACATTTCCCCGCCACACCACCGGTTCGACAAGGGCTGTGCTTGGTTTGCGGCAGAACCTTGCCCAGTTCATGCTGCTGGCCGCCCACAAGGTCAACACCCCTTGCTTAATACGTTAGTGATCACTAACGTATTACTTGTGTTGGATGCCCTGGAGATAGCTGCCGAGCCGAATCGGCGTCGGCTGCTTCACCTTCTGGCGGGCAACGAACAGGCGGTCAGCGATTTGGCGGCTCATTTCGACGTCAGCCGATCCGCGGTTTCACAGCACCTGTTGTTGTTGGAGAAAGCGGGCCTGGTGATGGCCCGCAAGGAAGGGAGAAACAGGTACTACAAGCTCGATCCCCAGGGGATGGGCAGACTCCGTGATCTTGTTTCCCAGTTCTGGACCAACGAACTGGACCTCCTTGCATCCGACGCTGCCGCTCTTGCCCAACGGCGGGGCAACCAGCATCAACAACAGCCCGACCACTAATCACTTCCAAGGCGAGGACGCACATGAGTTTCGATAAAACCATCCACCTGCCGGTCACAGCCGACGAGGCCTTCGCCCTCATCACCCAGCCGGAACGACTACGGCGCTGGCAAACGGTCGCAGCCCGGGTGGACCTCCGAATCGGTGGGGATTTCCGCTGGACCGTTACTCCCGGCCACAATGCCTCCGGAACCTTCCAGGAAATCGAACCGGGCAAGCGCGTCGTCTTCACGTGGGGCTGGGAAGGCGGAGGAGATCTGCCGCCAGGTGCCTCCACCGTTAGCATCACTTTGGAGCCCGACGCCGACGGTACTTCCCTCCGTTTCCTGCATGAGGGACTCACCGAGGAGCAGGAAACATCCCACGCGATGGGCTGGAACCACTACCTGGATCGTCTGCTGGCTGAGGCTTCAGCGAAGGACGGCGCTGGCCGCGACGAGTGGGCATGGGCACCCGATCCCATCAACCAGCTGAGCTCGGCTGATGCATCCTTGGCGATCCTTCTTGGCGTTCTGCGCAACGTCACTCCCGAAGACACAGCGAAGGCAACGCCATGCGAGGACTTCAACGTCAGCGAGTTGCTGGACCACTTGGCAGGATCGCTGAAGGGCATCGGCCGTGCGCTCGGTGCGGCACCCGTGGACCCTAGGGAAGAGTCCCCGGAGGTGCGGATTGCTGAGCTGGCCCAGCCCGCGCTGGAAGCTTTCAGCAACTGCGGCCTTGAAGGCACCGTCGATATGGGCTTCGCCGAATTGCCGGCAACCACGGTTGCCGGAATCCTGAACCTCGAACTGCTCGTCCATGCCTGGGACTTCGCCAAGGCGACGGGACAGCAAGTGGAGGTGTCCGACGTCGTCAGCGATTACGTGACGGAACTTGCCCGGCAGACCATCTCCGAGCAGGTCCGCTCCGGCGGCAGCTTCGCGCCAGAGCAGCCGACGGCGGAGACAGCCAGCAGCCTGGAACGGCTCGTAGCCTTCACCGGCCGCACTGTCACTCTCTAAACCCTCCTCAACCCAAGAACAAAAGCAGGAAAGAAGGACCATCATGTCCAAGTTCGTTTTCATCTATCACGCACCCATGACCCCCGCAGAGGCCGCCCCGCCGTCACCGGATGACATGGCAGCCGTCATGGGGGAGTGGAACGCCTGGGGTGCCAAGGTGGGCGATCGCCTGGTGGACTTCGGCACGCCGCTGGCCAACGGAGTCCGCGTGGCCTCCGATGGCAGCACGTCGCCCAGCCAGCGTGAAGTGGCGGGCTACAGCATCATCGAAGCCGACAACATGGATGCCGCCGTCGAGCTCGCCAAAGTCCACCCGCACCTGAACATGCCCGGTGGCTGCGAGATCGAAGTCCACGAAGCGCAGGAGATCCCCGGAATGTAGCTCGCGTTCCTCAGCGGGTGCCGTGGGTCCGCTCAGCCGTAGTGAGGATGATCAGCTGCTGGGTGGCCCTGGTCATCGCGACATAGCGGTCCACGGCTCCTTCGATGCCCGTACCGAAATCCTCCGGATCAATGAGGACTACGAGGTCGAACTCCAGTCCCTTAGATAGTTCCGGTGCAAGCAAGCGGAGGCGTGGCGACGCTGGGAGCGAGCTGTGTCCGGCGTCGTTCTTGCTGATGACGCAAGCGATTCCTTCGGCGTGCGCATCGAGCCACGTGGTGAGGATTGAGTCCAGGTCTGCAACGGATCCGTGGATGACCGGGAGGTCGCTGCTCCGGATGGACGTGGGGACGTTGGCGTCGGGGAGGGCGGCCTTGATAACGGGTTCAGCCTCGGCCATGACTTCCTCGGGCGTGCGGTAGTTGATGCTGAGATGGGTCAGGTTCACGTTGCTCAGCCCGACGCGGTCCAGCCGTTCCTGCCAGGACTCAGTGAATCCGTGCCTGGCCTGCGCGCGGTCACCGACGATCGTGAAGCTCCGGGACGGGCAGCGTTGCAGGAGCATCTGCCACTGGGCGTCGGTCAGTTCTTGGGCCTCGTCCACCACCACATGGGCGAACGGTCCCGCGAGCTGGTCCGGGTCCGCGATCAACACTGACTCGTCCAGGAGCTTCTCCTGCATGTCCTCGCCGCGCAGCATGGACATGACCAGCATTTCCGAATCGTCAGCAGCCACGAGGTCTTCCACCACGCGGTCCATGAGCTCACGCTCGGCAGCGGCTTCCGCCGTCTGGCGTCGCCTTCGCTTGGACGCCTCAGGATCGCCCAGCCGTTGGCGGGCTGCGTCCAGGAGGGGCAAATCCGACACAGTCCAGGCGTTCGGATCGGCCCGCTGAAGCTTTCCCAGTTCATCGGCACTGAGCCCAGGGGCGCACAGACGCAGGTACGCCGGCGCCCGCCAGAGGTCGGCCACGAGATCCGTGTAATGAAGGAGCGGCCATGCCCGGCTGAACGCTTCCACCAGATCCGGATTCTGCGCAAAGGACCGCCGAAGCAAGTCCTCGGGAACTTCGTCCGTACCGAACTTGTCCACCAAGATGGTGAGCAGTTCCTCCCAGACTTCCTCGCGCGCCTCATTGTGGGGAGTGCCTGGTGTTGGCACGTCGAACGCCTCCGCCCAGTCATCTGCGCTCAGCCAGACGTCGGCCCAGGGCGTCTCGACTTCCATGCCCTCCTTCGGCGGTGACTCGTAGAACCTCACCGCCGGCTCGATCGCCTTCACCAGATTCGCCGAAGATTTCAGGCCGGCAACCTCGTTGTCCTCGAGGGCAGCGTCGGCGCCCTCAGGCACGAGGTCCCGCAGGGTGCAGGTCTGCACGCCCTCTTCACCAAGGCTGGGGAGGACATCTGCAACGTATGCCAGGAACGGTCGGTGAGGGCCGACGAACAGCACGCCGCCCCTGCGGTGACCGAGCCGGGGGTCCGCGTAGAGGAGATACGCGGCGCGGTGCAAGGCGACCACAGTCTTACCTGTACCGGGACCGCCGTCGACCACTAACGCACCCCGGGAAGATGCGCGGATAATAGCGTCCTGGTCCGCTTGGATGGTGCCCAGCACGTCCCGCATCCGCGCAGAGCGGCTGCTGCCAAGGCTGGCGATGAACGCCGAAAGATCCTCAAGCGCCGCGGTGCCGCCGGGCAGTTCTGCCGTGGCCGGGTCCGCGGTGAAAGCCTCGTCCCAGTAGTCGGTGATCCTGCCGCGGGTCCAGCGATAACGACGTCGGGCTGCCAGGCCCATGGGGTTGGCGTGGGTGGCTCCGAAGAACGGCTCGGCGGCGGGGGAGCGCCAGTCGACAAGCAGCCTGCGGCCGTCACCGTCCGTGAGGCCGAGTCGCCCAATGTAGAGCGGTTCTGTGTCGCCGGCAGGGACAACACGACCCAGGCAAAGGTCGAGTCCGAAGCGACGCAGTGCACGCAGCCTCCCCGTCAGCCGCCGGGTTTCAACGTCCTTCTCCACGGCCTCCTGACCGAAGCGGCTTGGGGCTTTGCGTATGGCATCGAGCTGATCGGACAGCTCGGAGATGGTCTGCTCAAGGCTTTCAGCGATGGCTGCGAAGTGCTGCTCATCGGCAGCAATCAGGGCTGGATCTGCTTTGGGGGCGAGGTGCTCGGGAAGGTTGAATGCGCTGGTTGTAAGAGGCACGCTGTCAGCTCCTTTCTGGGCTGATGGCGCCGGAACCGCGCGTCTGAAACAGCGCGTACTCCCGGCGTCGGCTCTCAATTTTGCAGCAACCCCCGGGCCTTGCGGCAAGCCCCCCAGTGCCGTATAGATTGAAAGTGAGGAGGCACAACGTGTCTCCTTTTTCGTGCCTTTTGCCGGGCAGCCCTATTAACCCAGGCGCCCGTGGATTCACGACCCTCTTTGGATCAGGGTGGCCCAAAATCAACCCCAATCAGCTGCAAAGGGCCCGCGGCCAACCCAAAGCAGGTCAGGAGGTGCTCTTGACTTAAGAACTGAGTGCACTCAGAATTGAGTCAACTCAGTTATCTAATCAGGAGAGCACCAATGAGAGCCTTCGTCCTCCACAAATACAAAGAACCCCTGCAAGAGGTTGACGTTCCGGAGCCCGGAGTCGGCGAACATGACGTGCTGGTGCAGGTGAAGGCAGCCGGCCTGAACCAGTTGGACGAGAAGATCCGGCAAGGGGAGTTCAAGCAGGTTCTCCCGTACAGGCTGCCGCTGATCCTTGGCAATGACCTCGCCGGAGTCGTGGTCGGTGTTGGTGCCAAAGTACGGTCCTTCAAGCCGGGGGATGAGGTGTTCGCCCGTCCGGACAAGGACCGCATCGGCACGTTTGCTGAGCGGATCGCTGTGGCCGAGGCGGACCTTGCCATCAAGCCGGCGTCGATCAGCATGGACGAGGCTGGATCACTTCCACTGGTGGCCTTGACCGCCTGGCAGGCGCTCGTTGAACGCGGCAAAGTTGGCCCGGGCCAGAAGGTCCTGATCCATGCGGGAGCCGGGGGAGTGGGCTCCATCGCGATCCAGCTGGCCAAGTACCTAGGGGCCACCGTTGCCACGACGGTCAGCGCCGGAAACGCGGACTTTGTCCGCGAGCTCGGGGCGGACGTGGTGATTGATTACCGGACGGAGGATTTTGCGGAGATCCTCCAGGGCTACGACCTCGTTCTGGATAGCCTCGGCGGCGAGAATCTGGAGCGGTCGCTGAAGGTCCTCAAGCCGGGCGGTAAGGCCATCGGCATCTCAGGCCCGCCGGATTCCGGCTTTGCCCAAGAGCTCGGAGCAAACGCCGTGATGAAGGGCGCTGTGGCGCTCATTAGTGCCGGCATCCGGCGTAAAGCCCGTCGTCTCGGCGTTACCTACGAGTTCCTCTTCATGCGCGCCAACGGCAGCCAGCTCCGGGAGATTGCCTCGCTTATCGACGCCGGGGAAATCCGTCCCGTCGTCGGCCGGGTAGTCCCGTTCGACCAGACGCCGGACGTCCTTGCCGAGCTGGACAAGGGCGGCGTTCGCGGCAAAACAGTCGTCAGCCACTGATCAAACCGAATACTCAACTAGTCAGGAACAAACATCATGAGCAACGTCATCACCGCCTACAAGGACGCACCGGTCCGCACAGTCACCGCTGGCGGCGTCACCTACAGTTACCGTGAGCTGGGCCAGAAGGGTGGAATCCCCGTCGTTTTCCTGGTCCACCTCGCCGCGACGATGGATAACTGGGATCCGCGCATCATCGATCCCATCGCAGAGAAGCACCACGTAATCACCTTCAGCAACCGTGGTGTCGGTGCCACAACCGGCAACGTTCCGGGCACCATCGAGGAGATGGCTGAGGACGCTGCAACCTTCATCAAGGCGATCGGATACGGGAAAGTAGACCTCTTTGGATTCTCGCTCGGAGGCATGATTGCCCAGGCTTTGGTGGTCAAATACCCGGAGCTGGTGCGCAAGCTCGTCCTTGCCGGCACTGGTCCTGCAGGTGGGAAGGGCATCGACAAGGTGGCTCGCGTTACCTACTACGACGTCCTGCGAGCCACACTGACCCGGCAGGACCCCAAGGAATTCCTGTTCTTCAACCGCAATGCCGCAGGCAAGTCTGCCGCGAGGGCATTTATCCAGCGCCTCAACGAGCGCACCGCCAACCGGGACGCGCCGATCAAAACCAAGGCTTTCCAGACGCAACTGAAGGCCATCAAGAAGTGGGGCCGCGCGGAACCGGCCAACCTGGGCGCCATCACCCAGCCGACACTCATCGCCAACGGCGACAATGACCGCATGGTTCCGTCCCGGCTCTCCGACGATATGCATCTCCGGATTCCGGGCAGTGAGCTGGTCATCTACCCGGATTCAGGGCATGGCGGCATCTTCCAGTACCACCAGGAGTTCGTCCCCGTCGCCCTCGAATTCCTGGGCCGCTGATACGGTATTTGAATGCAGGCTGTGCCCCAGACCCTTGGCCGACGTGAGCGGAATAAGCAGGAAAAGCTTGACCGCATTACCACCGCGGCCCGCGAGCTCTTCACCCAGTACGGCGTAGACGAGGTCACCACCCAGCAAGTGGCGGAAAAGGCCGACGTCGGATCGGGAACCTTGTTCTTGTACGCCAAGACGAAGGCGGAGCTGCTTCTCCTGGTCCACAACGTCAAATACGCCGAAGCGCTCAACTCGGGCGTCGCCGCCGCGGAACAGGAAGAAGCTGTCCTTGACGGGATCATGGCGATCATCCGGCCCATCATCAAATGCAACCGGGTCCAGATCGAGAACGGCCGGACCTACCTGAAAGAGATCGTCTTCGGCGATCCGACCGAACCCCACCATGCGGAGGCACTTGCGCTGACCATCCGCACGGAAGCCGCGATCGCGGAGGTGTTGGACCGGGATGAGCAATTGACGGCTCGGGACCCAGGGAAAATTGCCCGCGTCATCTCGGCGATCATGTTCGTCAGCATGAGCTCTTCCGCCAATAGTGGTCTCACCGATGAGCAAGTCGGAGATGAGATCCGCGATCAGATCAACGCAGTTTTGGCCACCCGAAGCTAGCTGCCGCAGGGGCGGTCTTTAGTGGGAGTGCCCGTGTCCGTGGTGGTCGTGGTCGCCTTCGGTCTTCATTCCCGCAGCCGCTGCAAGATGGCTCCAGCCTGCGTCGCTCAGCGCATGGTAGGCGATGTGGAGTTCCTTGGCAGGCTCGGCAACGGCCGCCGTGTCACGCCTTTCAAGAACAGCGATCAACTCGTCGGCCGCACGCGTGAACCGGCTGGCAGCGGCCTGAAGGTCCACCGGCCAAGTAGTCGCTGCGACGGCGATGTGTGCGTTGCGGATTAATGCAGCCCAGTTCCGGTCGATCTTTGGGTCCGGGCCGGTGAGAGTCGTTGCGATCCCATGGAATCCAACGTTGTCGACATAAGCCAGCGAGGCCAGCAACCCGGCGGGTGTCACCGGCTGTGCGCCTGTGTCTGACGAGTCCATCGCAGCCTCCAACACGTTCTCCCTCCAAGGATGCCTCCAAGGCTGCACCTGCTCAAGGGCCGCAGGACGGGCGTGTTCAAAGCGGCTCTTGGGAGAGAGGCGTATCACGCTTGGGGAACCTTGCATGAATATACCCCCTAGGGGTATATTCATGGTGTTGTCAGTGAAGTGGTATGTCCCGGAGGGTTCTCCCTCTTTCACAGCCGTTCAACCCCAGCACTCCATCGCAAATCTGCAAAGGAATGGAACTGACATGCAAATATCCTCCCGCACTGAATTGCCGCTGACCGCGACGTCCTCCTCCTCCTCCGGCTGCGGTTGCTGCTCCACGGAAGCGCGCGTCGCTCCGCCCACTTCAACGGATGTTGAACTCGGCGTAGAAGGGCTGACCTGTGGAGGCTGCGTCGGCCGCCTCGAGAGCGCGGTCAAGGACGTGGACGGCGTTGACGCCGCCGCGATCGAGCTCGTCGCCGGCGGAGTCTCCCGCCTGCTGATAACCGGATCCCACGAATTGGCTGCGGTCCATGACGCTGTCAGGGATGCCGGTTTCACGGTCACCCGCTAGTCCACGCATCGCGGCCTGAGAGGGCGATGCGTGCCATCGTTTCTGGAGGAGCACACATGAAAGAGCACATCCATCCGGCTTCACCGGTCAGCGAAGCCGACCACAACCACACCAACCACCATCACCAGCAACCCGGAGCTACCTCGGGAGAACACAGCGAACATCAGGACCATTCCGGTGGCCATGGTGGCCATGAAGGCCACGGCGCTGCGCGGGGTCAGGACGACCACGCAGTGCATAGCCACGGCCAGCACGCCGGGCACAGCACGGCCATGTTCAAGGACCGCTTCTGGCTGACTCTGGCCCTATCCGTCCCAGTGGTGTTTTTCAGCCCGATGTTCGCCCACCTTCTGGGCTACATGCCTCCGGAGTTCCCCGGATCCGCCTGGATTCCACCGGTACTGGGCACTGTAATCTTCCTCTACGGGGGCCAGCCGTTCCTTAGGGGAGGACTCAGCGAGCTGAAGTCCCGCAAACCCGGCATGATGCTGCTGATTGCCATGGCCATTAGCGTCGCGTTCGTCGCTTCGTGGGCAACCAGCCTGCGGATCGGAAACTTCGACTTGGATTTCTGGTGGGAACTGGCGTTGCTGGTAGCCATCATGCTGCTCGGACACTGGATCGAGATGCGAGCCCTCGGTTCCGCCCAAGGCGCGTTGGATGCACTCGCGGCCCTGCTGCCGGACGAGGCCGAACGCATCACTGGAGCGGGCCTGGAAACCGTGCCCGTCGCAGCCCTGCAAGCTGGTGACGTTGTACTGGTACGCTCCGGAGCCCGCTTGCCGGCCGATGGCACAGTAGTCGACGGACAGGCCGAATTCGACGAATCCATGATCACCGGGGAATCCAAGACCGTCCTCCGGGTGGCAGGGGACTCTGTGGTTGCCGGAACTGTCGCCACCGACAACCCTGTCAGGGTCCAGGTCACCGCCGTCGGGGATGACACCGCACTCGCTGGGATCCAGCGTCTTGTGGCTGAAGCGCAGGCCTCATCGTCCAAGGCTCAGGCGCTGGCGGACAGGGCAGCGGCATTCCTGTTCTATTTCGCGACCATCGCAGGTGTCATCACCTTCATTGCATGGTTCCTGATGGGCAACCTGCCGGAAGCCGTTACCCGCACCGTCACCGTGCTCGTGATCGCCTGCCCTCACGCCCTGGGATTGGCGATCCCGCTGGTCATCGCGATTTCAACCGAACAGGCCGCACGTGCCGGGGTCTTGATCAAGAACCGGATGGCCCTGGAACGGATGCGCACCATCGACGTCGTCCTGTTCGACAAGACCGGAACCCTGACCGAGGGCGAGCCCGCACTCAAGGACGCCGTCGCCGCTGAAGGCACCACCGTCGAGGAGCTGCTGGCTCTGGCCGCGGCCGTGGAGTCCGATAGCGAACACCCTGTGGCCCGCGCGATCGTTCGGGCCGCGAACGCGAAGGGACTTCAGCAGCCGGCAGCGACGGGTTTCAGCTCAATGACCGGCAGGGGCGTGCGGGCAACCGTTGACGGCCGGACTGTCCAGGTAGGCGGTCCGGCCCTGCTCCGGGAACTGGGCCTCACTGAACCTGAATGGCTCAGCGCCGCGACCCGGGCCTGGATGGATAGGGGCGCCGCCGTGTTGCACGTGGTTGACGAGGGCCGTATCTTGGGCGCGGTCAGCCTGGAAGACGCGATCCGCTGGGAATCCCGGCAGGCGGTCCAGGCCCTGCAAAGCCGGGGCGTGAGAGTTGGCATGATCACTGGTGACGCCAAACAGGTGGCCGACGCCGTTGGATCCGAATTGAACATTGACGAAGTTTTCGCTGAAGTCCTCCCGGCGGACAAGGACAAGAAAGTCGCCGAACTGCAGTCCCGTGGATTGAAGGTCGCGATGGTCGGCGATGGCGTGAACGACTCTCCCGCCTTGGCCCGGGCTGAGGTTGGCATCGCCATCGGAGCCGGCACGGACGTGGCCATGGAATCGGCCGGAGTGATCCTCGCCGGAAACGACCCACGTGCCGTCCTGTCCATGGTGGATCTGTCCAAGGCTAGTTACACCAAGATGTGGCAGAACCTGGTGTGGGCAACCGGGTACAACATCATCGCCGTACCACTGGCTGCAGGCGTGCTGGCCTTCGCGGGGATCGTCCTATCTCCCGCCGCCGGGGCGGTACTGATGTCGGTCTCCACGATCGTGGTTGCATTGAACGCCCAGCTGCTGCGCCGGGTGAAACTGAACCCCTCCGAGGTTCGTTAGCAGAGCCACCGGCCCCGGCACCCTGCACAGGGCGGGCTGCCATGGACCGGTAGGCTGAAACCGGCCATCGTTGACTCGGCACCATCGTTGACTCGTCACGGACAAGGAAGGACTGCTGTGGAACCACATCCGGCCATAACCAGATTCTTCCTCAGGGCAGGCCTTCTGGCCGCAGTGCTGGCGTTGATCGCCGGTTTGCTGGGTATGCACATCATGATCGGCCCCCACTCCATGCACACGGGCGTCATCACCACCGCGGCGGACTCGGCCCCTACGGCCGTCGCCGCCACTGGAGATGCCGCCGCTCACACCGGTCATATGGGCGCGGCGCAGTTCATGGGCGGAGAATCAGGCACGGTGCCGCTGGCGCAGTGTTCCTGCTCCGGGAACTGCCCAACGGCGCATGTGGCGGGCGGTTCGTGCATCCCATCAGTCGGGACCGGTGGTCTGGCTGCGCCGCTTCGGGACAACACAACCACAGCGCCTTCCACCTTCCAGTTCCAGGCCGAGTCTTCCGGCACACTGTGGTCTTACCTGCCCGGAAGTCCTTCACCGGGTGAATTGTCGATCAGCAGGACATAAACGGGCACCTCACGCCCGATGACAGGCTGCCCGCATGGTTGGGCTGCCCGGATGACCGGGCCTGCTCTTCTGCTGCCCGCAGGCAGCCACTGCCCAGCGGATTCTGCTGGGCATCACCAAAACTTTTCGCGTGGGCGCCTCGACGCCCACCCCTCCTTGTGAAGGACCATTTATGAACACCCGAAAGCTCTTGCCCCTGTCTGCAGTTGCCCTCGCGGCGGCTTTGGCCCTTGCCGGTTGCAGTACCGGAACCCCCGGATCGTCCGCGACCTCCATGCCGGGGATGGATCACGGCGCCATGAGCTCCTCCAGCCCCGCTGCGTCTGAGTCCTCCCAAGCTGTGGGCGACCACAATGCAGCGGACGTGATGTTCGCCCAGATGATGATTCCCCACCATGCGCAGGCCGTGGAAATGAGCGACATGATCCTGGCCAAGCAGGGCATTCCCAACGAAGTCAGCGCCCTCGCCACCCGTATTAAAAACGCTCAGGGACCGGAGATCGAGAAAATGACCTCTTGGTTGTCCGGCTGGAACCAGTCGACGCAGATGCCCGGCGGCCACAGCATGGAAGGCATGATGGGCGCTGACGACATGGCGAAACTCCAAGCAGCCCAAGGTGCAGACGCCGCAAAGCTGTTCCTGACCCAGATGATCGCCCACCACAAGGGTGCAGTGGTGATGGCCCAGACCGAAACCACCGGCGGGCAAAATGCTGATGCGGTGCAATTGGCCAAAGACATCGTTACGGCGCAGGAAGCCGAAATCAAGGAGATGCAGCAACTGCTGACCACCCTCTAAGCAATACCTTGGCTGTCGGCCCGAACAGGGCCGACAGCCCCTTGCTTTCTAGCTCCTCGGGTTCATCCACCAGCACGGCTACCGCAACCTCGGGTCCGGCTCATTGTGAAATGGCGCGGCCCACCAGTATCCAAATCGTCAGCCTGCATATGGCAACGCGGCCTTCCGGACGGCAGGCAAATGTGGAATGTTCACACCATGACCGACGATGAGTTGACTGAACTTCGGGCGCAGGCAGACCAAGGCAGCCAGGACGCCATAGACCAGCTTGTGGAACTGGCCGCTGAGCGGGGTGACCTTGAGGAACTGCGTCGTTTTGCCGCGCGGGGGAGTACCGACGCCGTGGACCTCCTCATCGAGCTTGCCTCAGAACGTGGCGATGTTGAGGAACTTCGACGCCTCGCCGACGGCGGAAGCCGGACGGCCGCTGAGGTTCTCGCCGAACTCGAAGAAGAATACGGCCCGGAATGAAAGCCCTTAGCGTCAGACTTCCTGTTAGCTAGAGCCGAGGCAATTAGGTCTGAGCCTCGGCGATCACACGATCTTGTTGTGCGCTGGTTTCCATCGACTTACTCCATTCCCGCGTAACACGAATTAGACAACATCCTTGGTTCGGTTTCTCCAGATACCGATCACACAAGGAATAAGAATCCATAAGACAGCTGAAGATGCAGCAGCTGCAGCGTTGCCACCTTCAGTCAGAACGTTGGTGAACGTGGCAGACTGAAGAAATGGCGTGGCGTCGCCAGCGACCAGGCCAATCAACGAGTCGAACACAAAAGACTGAAACAGCACAAAGACAATGGCGAGTGGCGTAGACAGGAGCGCGGAAGCGACCGCAGCCCCGGACATGACGCCAACCAGGGTGGCACAAACCAGTAGCCAGACACTCCTGCTCAGGCTTCCGAACATGATGTCCGAGCTCGTGAAAACGGAGAAGCCTGCCGACACGGCAAATGCCACAGCACATATCACCAGCATTGTGGCGAGACCAAAGATGGCCACAGCGATGTACTTTGCCAGAAGCAACACTCCCCGCCTTGGCTGCAATACGAAGAACTTCACGTTGTCCCGGTGCTGCCAGTCGGAGGTAATCGCGAGAATCGAAATAATTGGCGCACCTATGCCAGCGGGCAAGGCCAACGCTGCAAGCATCATGGACATGTCAATCGGCTCATTGCGGCTTGCTGAGACGGCCACGAACGCGACGATCATCAGGATGCCGAGAAGCGTCATGCTGAAGAGAAGCCATCGTGAGCTGCGGGTATTGATGAGTTTTCGCATTTCGACGTAGACGGCAACGCCGATGGGGTTCGATACCGGACTGCTGATGCCGCTCATTTCCCCTCCTCCGTCCTGGAGACCGCTGCAAACTCCGGGGAAGTCAGTACACTGTAGTAACTTTCCAACGATTCCACGGGCTTTCTGTGCAGTAGGCTCACTTGGATGCCATTCCTCCAAAGGATTTCACCGACGTGCTCAGGGGACGACATAACTGAGATTCGCTCATTCGCGGAATGAGGGGCCTCGGCCAGTGCAATTCCCTCGGCCTGTAGGACCCGCCTGATTTCAGACCTCTGAGGGCCATCGACTTCAGTGACTTCCGTTCCTCCCAGGTCTCCTATGGAGGAGTTGGAGATCACGCGGCCGCGGTTAATGATGACTACGCGATCTACGTAGGACTCAAGCTCATTCAGCAAATGGCTTGAGATGAGAACCGCCCCACCGTCTGCGGCGAAGCGCCGGATGGATGCCTTAAGCCAGCTCATTCCCTCGACGTCCAACCCGTTGGCTGGTTCGTCCAGGACGAGGTACTTGGGATTTCCCAGAAGTGCGATGGCCAAACTAAGGCGTTGGCGCATGCCCAGGGACAGGGAGCGTACTTTTCTACGACCCGCACTGGCAAGACCTACCGACTCAAGAACTGCATCCACCCTTTGCCTGGGTAGCCCCATCATTGCGGCAGTCAAAGTGACTGTTTCGCGGGCCGACCTGCCGGGATGGTGCGCCGAAGGATCGAGCAGGAAGCCTATCTGTTCCCCTGGGTTCAGCAGTTCGTGGAAGGGCGAGCCAGCAATCGTAATGCTGCCGGCATCCGGCCGGGTCAGGCCCGCGATCATTCTGAGCGTGGTGGATTTCCCGGACCCATTTGGCCCGATGAACCCGGTAATCGTCCCTGGAGCGCAGCTAAAGCTCAACTCGTGGACGGCCTTAATGTTTCCGAATGACTTCGAGATGTTATCCAGTCTCAGGGTCATAATTGCGCGCTAGTCCGTTCTGAGCCAATTCTCTTGATTATTGCTCGTGAGGACGATGCCACTCATCGGTGAATTCATGAAACCTCTTAGCAATGCACTCATTTTGAGTGCATTGCTAACTTATGGGGTCCATTTAGGGTTAGTCAAATCAATTTAGTTCTAGTGTCCATAGGCAACATATCCTTGGGGATCGACCACTGAAACAGGCTTTCCTAGCACAAATACAAGAAATCACCTTGTCACCAGGCAAATAGTTACGGATCATTTCGCATTATCGAGAAATTATCTTTGGGGCCGTACCAAAGCCTTCCTGGAAGAGCCTTAACTAACGCTGACCAACACTTGGTCGATGCGGGCCAGGAGGCCTGGCCAGCCATTGCCCATGCCTTCAATGGCTTGCCGCCCCATGGGGGTGTCCAGGTTGAAGCCGGCGTGCTCGAAGTGAAGGACGGTGCCGGTTTCGGTGGCTTCCAAGGTCCAGGTGATGGTGGTGTCCAAGACGCCCTCTGCGAAGACGAATGTGATGGAGGTGCCGGGTTCGACGGCGGTGACTTCGCATTGCTGCTGACCCCAACCGCCCATGTCCATGGTGAAGCGGTGGCCCACCACGGGTGCGATGTCGCCGGCAGCCCACCAGCGGGCGAGGAGTTCAGGCGTTGTCAGCGCAGCCCAGACGGACTCGCGGGAGTGGGGAAAGGTGCGTTCAAGACGGATGGCGTTCTCGGTCATGGGGTATTTTCCTCATCAAGTAGTTCGGCCAGGGCGTCGAGCCGCTGGTTCCAAGATTGCTCGTAGTTCTTCAGCCAATTGCTGGCATCCCGCAGGCCCGCGGCCTCGAGGTGGTAGATCCTGTTTCGGCCTTGCCGTTCTTCCCGGATCAGGCCGGCTTCCCGCAGGACCGCCAAATGCTCGGACGCTGTAGAGCGGCTGAGGTCCAGGCGGCCAGTGAGATCGCCCGCCGTCAATGGGCCCTCGCGGAGGCTGTCGAGGATGGTACGCCTCGAAGGGTTCGCGAGGGCGCCGAAGACGTCAGGAAGCACTCGACGATGATATGTCGGAAATTTCCGAAATGACAAGCCCAGTCGGGCTGCGAGCGAAACGCGAAGTGGGATCAGACCAGTGCCGTCATGATGTTCCAGCCTTCTCCGATCTGTTTCCGCGGCTCCAGGTGACGGCTTCCAATCCCGGCATAGAGCCAGAGTATGCCGTTGGTATCCCGGGCGATGATCTGCGCGTATCCCTCGTAATTGTTGTCGAAGTTGCCGGTGGCGATGATTGCTGTCATGGTGTTCCAGCCTTCGCCGACTTGCATCCGCGGGAGCCACCCGCCGGTTCCGTTTCCGGGGTAAAGCCAAAGGCCGCCGCTGGTGTCCCGGGCAAGGAGGTCCATTTTCCGGTCCTCGTTGAAATCGCCGCGACCGATAAGGGCCGTCATCACGTTCCAGCCTTCGCCGATTTGGAACCGGGGGAGCCACCCGCCTTGGTGATCTCCTGGATACAGCCAGAGGCGCCCCTCGGCATCACGGGCCATGAGATCTGCCATGTAGTCGCCGTTGAAGTCCCCAGGTCCCACGAGCGCAGTCATGACGTTCCAGCCGACGCCCACCTGCATGCGCGGCTTGAGAATTCCAGCGCCAGTGCCAGGGTAGAGCCACAAATCGCCATTGGCATCCCGGGCCAGGAGGTCATCCGTGAACTCGCTTTGGAACTTGCCCGGACCGACGATTGCGGTCATGACATTCCAGCCCTCGCCCATCTTGAAACGCGGCTTCTTCCAGCCGCCAAGGCCGTCACCCGGATACACCCACAGATCGCCTGCTGTGTCTCGGGCAAGAACGTCGTGAAAGTAGCTGGTATTGATGGTGACGTAATCCCAGTTGTTGCTGGGGACGCTCAAAGCCCGGGTGGCGGACATGTCTGCCTGGGCAGGAACGTTTGTTAGCCCGGCAACCACAACCGCGGCAGTTGCCAAGGCCGTGGCCACGAAAAGTGGGCGTCGCCGACGTCGGGCCTTTCTCGCTTTGAGCTGCGCATCAGTAGTCCACCTTGATCGGAACATCACCGTTACCCCCATTAGCAACATAGCCATCACGCGATGGACCGGAGCTTAGCCGGATCGCCGAAGTTTTGTTAGGGGCTGGAGGAAAGCCCTGTCATCCTATAGACAGGTTTCACGATCGGGACGGAATCGAGGAGCAATGAGGCGGGTTCGCTACTTCACAGCGGCAGCAGCGGTTGCCGTCCTGTTACTCACCGGCTGCACCGGAACAGCAGATCCCAGCGCCCCGCCGTCGAGCCCGTCAGCAATCCCCACAGGCACGGCGCCCGCGTCATCCACAGGCTCGCCATCCGCAACGCCCCCGGCGGTGTTGGCCAAACTCCCTAGGATTCCCTGGGACGGTGGTCCTGATTTCTATAAGAAGTTCAGCAAGGCCGACGCCGCAGGGTGGGATGATCCCAACTTCTTCCCCATCGGAGTTTGGTACGCATCCGCGAATGGTGAACAGATGCAGTTCGACAAAGCGCATGGCATCAACTTCTACGTCCAGTTCAACCCGGACACTGACTATGCCCTGTTCGATCAGCACGGCATGTTCTCGCTGATGAAACCAAAGAACGCACCCGACAACTGGGCGCAACTACCAGGTAACTACGTTGACGACGAGGTGGACGGCAGGTTCGGTTGGGACGAGGGCGTTGCCCACATGAACCAGACGATCAAAGACTTGAAGGCCAAGGAAGAGGGCCGGTTTACCTACGCCAACTGGACTCCATCCCTCATCAGCTACGACGCACCGATGGACATCACCAAGCGTTATTGGGAGACCGTGGACGTGTCCTCGACGTCCAACTACTACTACGCAGGTGCCTGCCGCGATTGGCGGCTCCGCACACCCCAGGGATACAACCCGACGACGACGGCCACTTGCCAGACGTCGTCCGCGTACGCGAAAGCCATGCAGGTGATGCAGGAGGTCAACGCCGCCAGGGGTGTCTACACGCCCATCTGGATGGTCCCCACCGTGCTTAGTCCTGAAGGGGAGCATGACCTCTCCGACCAGATGACGCCGGACCGGGTAAAGGCCCAGGTGTGGGCGATGCTCATCCACGAGTCGCGCGGAATCGTGTGGTTCACGCAGTCACCTGGGGGTGGGGACGACAACCCGTGCATGTCCGGAGATGCGCTCGCCGATGTCCGCATTCACAACACCGCGTGCTCCCGGGATCAGGTGCAAGCCATGGGTGAGGTCAACGCGGAAGTGAAGGCTTTGGCGCCGGTTCTGAACACGCAGAGCTATGTGTGGAACTTCGGTGATGGGCTGGACACCATGCTGAAAAGCTACAACGGGGACGCCTACATTTTCGCGATGACGCAGGACGCGCAAACCGGGCAGCGGACGTTCACCCTGCCAACGGGTGTCACTCCCAAGACGATTGAGGTGGTGAACGAGAACCGCACCATCGCCGTGAAAGACGGGAAGTTCACGGATGACTTCCCGGTTGAATCCACCCACCACGTCTACAAGGTGAGGCTTTAAGGGCGCTGAGACCGCGTGTTCAGTCCTGTGCATTTCGTTGCTCTTCGCAGTGCCACCACAAGAGACTCCTTGAGGAAACCCACTCAATGAGGAGCCTCACTTGCACCCACAACCCTTGGCCAGGCGTCTGGCCTCAACCACCGCATCCGCGGTACTGGCAGCCGCCACGCTGGTAACCGCTGGAGTCGCAGCCAGCCCTGCCGCAACCGGAGCCGAACTGCCTCCGCCGCCCACCGGCGTCGCCTATGCCAGCGACGTTCCATGGTCAAGCATGACCAACGGCTGGGGTCCCGCTGAACTGGACATGAGCAACGGCGGCCAAGCGCTCGCGGACGCCAGCCGCGCACCGCTGACCATCGGCGGCACCGTGTATGCGAAGGGTCTTGGCACCCACGCGGCGTCGTCCATTACGTATAACCTCGGCGGGCAGTGCCGGCAGTTCCTCGCCCAGGTGGGTGTGGACGATACCCAGGGTGACCGCGGCCGTGTGGACTTCAAGGTCCTGGTGGACGGCGTGGAGCGTTTCGCGGGGGAGCGGAAGGGAACCGACGGAGCCCTGCCCGTCAACGTGGATCTCAGGGGCGGCACCACGCTGCAGCTGAAGGTGGAGGCCGGCCCGGAAGGGAACGGAAACGATCACGCCGACTGGGCTGATGCCAAGATCAACTGCTCCGACGCATTCCTCGCCGCGCCGCTGCGTGTCGAGGGCTCAGCCGGGACGAACCTCAACTCGCTTGTCCCTGGGACCCCGGCTACCGTCGTCGTTCGTGACCTGCAGCCGTTGAGCCCCGTTAGCCTGACCCTCCGGGACGAAAACGTGGCCGACGCCCTTGCTGACGACACCGGCGTTGCGACCATCACCTTCGTGGTGCCTGCTGGTGCCGCAGGCGGGTCGACGGAGCTGGTCGCCACCGGCACTGGCCCGTTTGATGTGTCCACCACGGGCAGGATCGGGGCGCTGATTGTGCAGATCAGCGATGCCAAGTTCTACGTGGACTGCTCAGCCGCTACTCCCGGTGATGGCACCCAGACCAGCCCGTTCAACTCGATCGCCCAACTCAACGGCCACGGCGCGTTCAACGCCGGCGAATCGGTCCTCTTCCGGGCCGGCACGGACTGCACAGGCGCGCTCACGCCGGCGGGCACCGGCGTCGCGGAACACCCGATCACACTGTCCTCTTATGGCGATGGCGGTAAGCCCACCATCAACGGCAATGGCGCGGTGGCGGCCATCCAGATCACCAATGCCAGCCACTGGACGGTCAGCGGACTGCATGTGGTGAACCCGTCGGACACTCCCGTGCGCAGGGTGGGCATCCTCTTCGAGAACAGCGGAACGGCACAGACCGCCGGAATCGTGGTCACTGGAAACCATGTGGAAGACGTAGCCGGCTGGCGCAACAAGGCTACGAACGGCGCTGGGTTTGCCCAGTCGGCCGGCATCATGGTGCGCACCTGGGGCAAGGGCTCCGTGGACGGCATCACCATCACTGACAACGAGGTGAACGATGCCGCTGGCGGTGGCGTGAAGATCTCCGCTCCCGACACGACCGAGCGCTACAACACCAAGGTCTACGTCGCGCGCAACAAGATCCACGACGTGGGCGGCGACGCGATCGTGTTCCACAACTCCGACGCGCCGCTCATCGAATACAACAGCGGACTCAACCTCGGCCAAGGCGCACACCCCTATGAAGGCGGCAACTTCGCCGGCATGTGGCCGTACAACTCCAAGAACCCTGTATTCCAGTTCAACGTTGTGGGCAACAGCACCACCTCTGTGTACGACTCCACGGCCTGGGACTGCGACATGAAGATCGTGGGAACCTGCCTCTTCCAGTACAACTACTCGTACGGGAACGCGGGCGGCTTCTACCTGAACTGCGTCTCGAACTGCGGCGGCGGTGCCACCGCGGCGAACGTGGTGCTGCGGTACAACATCGCCCAGGACGACTGTCGGTTGGGCGGCAGCAGCAGCGGAACGGGCAAGCACTACATCTACAACAACACCTTCTACTGCCCGTCGCGCGCCTTCCTGGACGACATGACCGGCCCGCGCGAGGTCCGCAACAACCTCTTCGTGGCACCGGGCGGTGGTTTGAAAGTCGCGTCGGCTGTATATGCGAACAACGCGTACTTCGGCGGTATCTTGCCGCTCGCGGGCGAGACTGGTTCGGTGCTGGGTGACCCTCGGTTGGTTGCTGGCGGGAGTGGGCAGACTACGCTTTCTGTTCCGGGGTATCGGCTGCTTTCCGGGTCGCCGCTGCTTGGTGCCGGTGTGCAGATTAACGACGACGGCGGCAGGGACTTCTTCGGTAACCCCACCTCTGGTGCCTCTTCTGTTGGGGCTCCGAACATCGGCGCTTACCAGGGCCCCGGGGTTGCGCCTGCTGCGCTGCCTTTCGGTTCTTCGGTGAACCAGACGTCGGTGGCGAATGCGGCCAACCCGCGGAATGGCGCTGTTACGGCTGACCGGCGGACGTTCTCGGAGGAGGCTTTGGCTGCGGCTGGACTTGGCTCGGGCGAGCGGTATTCGGCGTTTGGGGTGTCATCCGTTTGGCATCCGACGGCGGTGGGGACTCCGGATACTTTGAAGGCTGCAGGGCAGGAAGTTGCTGTGTCCGGCAAGGGGCGGACCTTGCTGGTGACGGGGTTCTCCACCGGCAACGTGTCCTCGGGCGTCGCGACCGTGCACTTCACTAATGGGCAGAGCCGGCAGGTGACGCTTTCTCTGCCGAACTGGCTCTCCGGAGTCGCTTCGGATACCAGCGTTGTGGTTGCTTCGTCGGCCTATCACCAGAGGCACACGCAGGCCTACATCGGTGGGCCGTCGACGGTGGTGCGGGTGGACGAGCCCGCTCGCGTGTTCGCCACGAAGATCGACATTCCGCCGGCGTTCGAGGTGGCGAGCGTTACGCTGCCGCAGGGGAGTGCCCTGGTGGACGAGGGGCTGAACATCATGGATATGGCGGTGGGAAACTTGCCGGTGGGGCTGGGGTGATTCCTGTCGGCTGTTTGAAGTAGGAAAGGTGTGGGACCCGCTTGGAGAAGCGGGTCCCACTCTGCTTTGTGGCTAACTTGGCTCGCCGTCGTTGTTTGACAGCAGGAACTTGCGCAAGAGGTTCGCCAGCTGTGCCTGTTCTGTCTTGGATAGCCCCTCCAGCATTCGCTGTTGATTCTCCACATGATGCTCAACCACCTCGTCAACGAGGGCTAGTCCTTCGGGCGTTAGGCTGACGAGGAGCTGACGGCGGTTCTCAGGGTTGGTCTCGCGGTGAATCAGGCCGCGGTTTACGAGGCGGTCCACACGATTGGTCATGGCTGCGGAGCCGACCATGGTCAGGCTCGCCAGTCGGCCGGGCGTCAGCGGAGCCTCAGCCGCCGACCGACGCAGTGTTGCCAGGACGTCGAACTCCCACGGCTCCAGCCCGAACTGGTTCATGAATTTCTGGACATCGAGTGACGCCAGGCGACTCGCCCTGCTGAGCCGGCCCAAGACGCCCATGGAACTGACGTCCAGATCGGGGCGCTCCCTGTTCCACTGGTCAAGAATCGTGTCCACTGCGTCGCGGTTCATTGCCCTCCCATGCTTGACCTCAAACAGTACAGCACCTAGATTGTCTTATGTTAAATAGTTCGAGATCGAAATGTATGGAAGTGAACAATGGCTAAGGCCTCTCCTCGTGACCTCTTCATCACCGCTCTCGCGCCGATGGTTTGGGGTTCCACCTATCTGGTGACCACGCAGTTCCTCCCTGCCGACCGGCCACTCCTGGCCGCCACAGTGAGGGCCCTACCGGCGGGTATTGTGCTCATGCTCGTCACCCGAACGTGGCCCCGGGGAACTTGGTGGTTCAAGGCCGCGGCGCTGGGCGCACTTAACATCGGGCTGTTCTTCTTCCTCCTGTTCTTCACCGCGTACCAGCTTCCGGGTGGGCTGGCAGCCTTGGTCGGGTCGATTCAGCCACTGTTCGTGCTGCTCCTTGGCGTGCCGCTGTTGGGGGAGAGGATCCGTATGACGCACGTGGTTGCCTGCGCTGTTGGAGCCGCCGGGGTCGGGTTGCTCGTCTTGCGCTCCGACGCGACGCTGACCGTGATTGGTGTGCTTGCCGGGATAGCGGGTGCGCTGAGCATGGCTGCCGGAATCGTCCTCACCAAACGGTGGGGGAGGCCCGACGGCGTGGGGCTGCTTGGGTTCACCGGGATGCAGCTTGCTATGGGCGGGGTCCTGCTCGTGCCGGTGACGCTGCTGATTGAAGGACTACCGGGATCGGTTTCTGCGTCCAATCTTGGGGGCTTCGCCTACCTCAGCGTCATCGGGGCGCTGGTCGCCTATGCCGTGTGGTTCCGGGGGATCCAACGGCTGCCGACGATGGTGGTCTCATTCTTGGGATTCCTGAGCCCGCTTGTGGCTACCGTGCTTGGGTTCGTGTTCCTGGGGGAGGCGTTGTCGGTGTGGCAGCTGGTTGGGGCGGTGCTGGTGCTGGGGTCGGTGTTTTTGGTGCAGCGGGCGAGGGCTGATGGTCAGCAGGGCAGTACATCTACGACAAAACCTTCGCCTGTGCGTCGCGCATCTTCTACCACGCCATGACCGGTGTGCCCGCGATCCCCAGCCTTACATCCGGAGGTTTCGAAGACGGATGTATAACGAGCGCGTGCCAAAGCCGTGGGCTACCGCCCTGTATAAGCATTGGCATCGGGTTGTAATGTCATCACATTACGACCAACACTCAAGAAAGCATGAATGGTTCACGTGGAGAATGGAACGCTAGCCGGCGTTTTGGAGCGTAGGATGCAGTACCAGATTCCGCTCTACCAGCGTGTCTACTCTTTGGGAAAAAGCAGCTTGAGCAATTATGGGCGGACATTGTTGAGCTGGAGCGCTCCATTGTGTGCGCTCCGAAGTCTTCACACTTTATCGGCTCGCTGGTGCTCGCCAGCAGTCCTGACTTCGGAGCGATTGTAGTCAAAAAAGTACTCGACAGAGGAAACCACTTAAGGTCTTGCCTGCTCAGGCGGACCGAGCGCCGTGCATGGCAGTAGCGCCGTACAAGGCAGTGATGAACTGTGGACCTCAGGCTAGGAGGATACCATCGGCGATGCATACGCTGGCCTACGACTGACCCCGAGTCGATTGTTCAAGGGCGACCGGACTCCACGTATCAGCGCTTGACATTTTCGCCGGACGATAATGATGTGGTGCCGTCGCTCTGGTCGCATGCGCTTTACGTCATTTCTGCGACGGAGAACGCACTTCCTTCCCTAGGCTTGGGTACGTTTGCAAGATCAACTCAAGGAGCGTAGCGGCCGACTCTTGATCGAATTGCAGGGTCTGACTAAGTTTCCCAGCAATTTTCCTATCGAGTGATCCATACGTATTCAAGGTGAGCAAACGAGAGCCATCGTCCGCATATGCAATATGCCATGTGCAGTGAGCCTCTGTAGGGTGCGGATGGACGGTTGATTTACCGTTTTCTATCGATCGAATGCGCGCCAATTTAAGTGCCTCCTTGATGTTAGTCCAGATGATATATCGCAGGATAGCAATGTATTGAGAATTTGAGGTCGTCCAATTGAAGGATATCTACATTGATCATATCGCGGAGAGCTCTCGCAAAATATGGGCGTCGGCTTGCGAACGGAATCCGGCCTTCAAGAGATGCTCAGCAACACTAGCAGCCACGATTTGTCCTAACCTGACTGGTACAGCATTGCCGAGCTGGCGCATAGCTTCACCCCAGGAACCGTGAAGTTCGTACCTATCCGGGAACGTTTGGAGCCTGGCACTCTCTCGGATTGTGAAATAGCGGACAGACCCATCGATCCTGCGCAGCATGTTCTCTCCCCCCGGGACGCCGTGGCCACCAGCTTTAAGCGTCTTAGCCGGCAGGTCAAGAGGGCTGCCGGTATGTCCGGGATAGGACTTTGCCCCTGACTGCAGAACATGATTCAGATGCTTCTTTGAGCCGTTAGCTGCTGGCTCCTCAAGACCAACGAGCGCGTCGCGGACTGTTTGCCAAGCAAGAAGGTCCGTGTCGGCAGTCTGGAGCTCCCCAAGTATTTTTACTCTACGATTATCTCGATCCGACAATACCGGCCTTTTTATTGGAGGAACTTTGTGGCGTTCCCAGTAAGAGCCTGAGATCCACTGCGAATGCAGCAAGGAGTCGTAAGAATGCGTTGGTGCGGGAAACGACCATTCAGCTTGCTGATCGGCACGAAAGCCGACTAGGAAGACGCGGTGACGCTGCTGGGGAACTCCATAATCGGCCGCATTCACCAGGGTCGGAATAACGTGATATTCAAGTTCGTCACTGTGGCCCGAGGTATGTTCGGCCTGAAGCCGAGCATAATGATCAGACCATATTTCACCATCCCTTGCAGTGATCAAGGGATGGGCAAGTCTTAGCTGGATGTAGGAAAAGTAATTGCTGAAAGCTGATCGGGTCAGGCCGCGTACATTTTCAAGTATGAAGGCCCGAGGACGTAACTTTCGAATGACATCTATCGCCGCAGGAAACATATCGCGTTTGTCATCCGCTGCACGCGCTTTGCCACCCATGCTGAAGGGCTGGCAGGGAGGACCGCCAGCGACTAAATCAATATCACCGATATCAGACCAGTCGACGTTCCGCACGTCAGACTCTACGACGTTCCAATTGCGAACGAGCGAATAGTTGTTCGCTTTATTTTCTCGGATGGTGTCGCAAGCCCACTTATCCCATTCGACAGTTCTAATTGACTTGAAACCTGCCAGTTCACATCCCAACGCAAGCCCACCGGCACCAGCAAAAAGTTCGACAGAACGCATCCCTTGATCTTAGCCCGACTTCTTACGGAAGTTTGTCAGGACCACCGTCTCGCTCCCATTTCTGGCCTTCCGCCGACTGGCCTAGCACGCCAGTTGACACGAGCAGCCCTTTAGTGGTGCTCGATCGCAGCCCTGAGATCGGCGGCGTTAGGATCAGCTGGGCTCACATTGCTTGTCGCGCCCGTGCCGGAGCCGTGCCTGCATCAGATGACGATCGAGCACTACAAAGATTGTGCAGTCTTCCCGCAGTCCTGAATCCACAACGAAAGAGCGCAGGCTTGAGATACTTGCGCCGCTCGAATGACGCCGCACAATCACCGGGTAGTCACCATCGAACTCAATCTGCGACGGATAGTAATGAAGGCCGAGCTTCCATGTCAGCCACGTGCTTACGCCTATGCCACTACCACGGAGAACGTCACGGGTAACTCCGAGGCGAAGTCCTAGAAGATTGCCCGAGTCAGCCATGTGCGCCGGCCTGGTAGGTTCTTGGGCTGGGACCGGAAGAGCGCCTCGAGTAACTAAGTCGAAAAGGCCGCCTTCGACTTTGCCGATTTCGCGACTAAAGATGCATTGTCCGACGCGCCAGGCCGTTACCGGATAGCGCCTAATGGTCTCAGAGACGAGTTGTTGCAAGCTCAGCGGTCCTGCGTCCGTGACGGCAGCGATGACTGCCTCGGTGGCGTCTCGGTACGTGGTACCGTCAACATGCTGCCAGTCTTTGAGAGCCCAGGTTCCCTCTGGCCTTAACTGGGTGAACCGGTCAGGGCTTCTCCGCAACGCCTCAGACAACGCTCTGGCAGACACGGCACCGATGCCTGCAGCAATTTCCTCTGCTGCCATGGGTTCCACTTTTCTAGTGAGCAACAAAAAAGCAGAGTCGGCACTTTTGGAGGATCTTCGAATCCAGTCGCCGTTAATGTCCTTGAGAACTCCCGAAGATTGCCTCCCGAGGACGTCGCTAATGGGGAAGTGTGCCGGAATTCCAGCCATCGCGCTAATGTCGGCCATGTCTTCATGGAGAAATGGTGCGGATGCTATGACAGTCATGAGACGTTGGAGGAAAGCTTTGTGGTCATTAGTCCACCAGCCTTCAACTGGCTCACCCCAAACCTTGCAGAAACTGAACCCGAGATGAAGAAGAAGCGATAATGTCCCCGGTCGACACTCCGATCGGATTGCTCGTTGCGCTTCGCCTATATCGAGCAGTGTGGACTCGTTAGTTAAAGATTCGAAAGTCTCTGCAGCATAGGGTAAGGCTAGGGCAAATGCCACACTAAGTTGCCGACGACCCTGATTTTCTAATTGGCGGATCCGTTCACGAGTGACGTGCAATTGATTTGCTATTGACTCAAGCGTGAAACCATCTTGCCGTAAGGCAAGGATGTGGCCTAGACGCTCATCAAGCCCCAACCATATACTTTCGACAACGTCTCCGCTGCGCTTAGCTTCCTGACTCATCATCAATTACACCTTACAAGGAAAGGTGTATGACCCTTAGGCCGCATCGTCTAGCTATACGTGAATTATGGAGCTCGACATTTCTCGGGATTGGATTAGTGAATGAAGAGGTAAGACAGAGTACCCAATTTTTCGAGTCATTTTCGGCAGTAGCGGACAGGGCGGCCCAAAGTAGATGCTTGTAGTCGCGAACGAGTCCCCATGCGAAGACGGCAGTTTCGTCGCCCTTGCGGATTGCAACTCGCAGTGGTTTGACTCTTTGACTACCGTCAACCAGTTCCCAGCCCCCGCCTAGAGCTCGCGAAACGATTTCTTGCACGGGGGGCGCGGGCTCTTGTATTAACCCTGCGTATTTTCCATGGCCGTGGAGGGCGCGAACATACTCCTTCATCGGTCCATCTTTAATCCAAACACGGGCCTGCTCACTAGCCATGAATTGGCGGAGGGCACCACCGATTTGGGCGTCTTGCAGCCAAACGTTGTATTGGCGGGAACGCTCGGAGAGATTCATGCTCGGCCAGTCGAGACGTTCTGCCTCCGAGAAAAGATGTTTCACTACTTTGAGTTCTACGGCCGTGGGAACTAGAGTAGTCATTATCAGTCCAATCCGATAGGTGACGGAAAATTCAGGCGAACCTCGTCTGCGGCGGTTTCCAGACTTGCGGCATCCTTGATCCAGTAATCTAAGAGGCTGCCTGCAGTGCTGTCGTTAAACGTAATTGACGAGCCTTGTGGGAGTTCGAGCTCTTCCTGTCGGAGTGTTCCAAGAGCCCTTTTTAGATTCAGAGTTGCTGCCACTCTACGGATATCCGTAACGAAGTCCAATACTTTGAGTGAGTCTTTTCCTTCCCGCAGTCTCAGTCCTCTTCCCAATTGCTGAACGAAGATTCTTCGACTATGCGTAACTCGCAGAAAGCCAATAAGGTTGACATCGGGAACATCTACGCCTTCGTTGAATACATCCACGCATGTAATAATCGGAACGCGGCCCATCCTAAACGCATTTAGTAGAATTTGACGTTTCTGACGGGTTAGACCACTATGTAAAAATGCGGCATTTTGCCAGGCTGGATCTGACGTTCGAAGGAGCTGCGCGATCCGCTCGGCATGGTCGATTGTTTGACAAAAGAGGATTGCCCGAGGATTTGATGTTTGCTGCCAAGCGGTTCTTAATTCATCAATAATCTGATCATCGCGCTGTGGCAGGAATAGGGCACGGTTTAGTTCGCCAATGGAGTACCCGTGTTCACTAGCTAATCGAACGAAGTCCCAATCTAAATTATCCACAAACATTCGATAATCAATTTTTGTGAGATAGCCTTCAGTCATGCCCTCAGCTATACCGAGCGTGTACGACGGGGGCCCGAATCTATCGGATATGTCGAATTTATCACCTCGCCATGGTGTCGCGGTCACTCCGAACTGCGGTGCCCCAGAGCATCTATCTAGCAAATCTGAAAACATCCCAAATTCACCAACGTGATGGGTCTCATCGATCATTATTAGGTCGGGCGCATATCCCAATTTAGTGGCCGTCAAAGCGGAATCTATGGTTGCTATCGTGATTCCGGGCAGCGGTAACGTTGCGGATAACCGGCTGTCGCTGTGGAGAGTCTGAGTGACTGTTGCCTTGTTGAGATGCCCCCAAAGAGCCTTTTCGAGTTGATCGACAAGTTCTTTCATGTGGGCTACTACGAGTACTTGAGCATCTCGTTTCTTTTCGAGGTAGCGATGGATTATTTCGCCACTCACGACAGTCTTGCCGAGCCCTGTGGCGAGGATTAGGAGTGCCCGTCCTGATCGCTCGAGGTCGCGCTCGATAGCCGAAGCAGCTTCTTCTTGGTACGGACGAAGTTTGTATTTTCGCGGTACTTGGTCCGGCATCTGAGACCATATTTTGCTGAGGGTTGCTCCATGCCACACGAACGTGTTGAGGCCTACCCCGGCTAAGGCGTCGAGACGATCGCGGGCTGGCCGATTGAGACTTGTATTGGTTGCAATGACAGCCTGATCTGCGCCATACCTGGTTCTAGCACGTTCAATGTCGTCAACCCCCGAGCGGTCAACGGGACCGCGACTCGACCATTTGCATTGCACGACCCACTGCTCACGCTGGCGGACAGCCAGGATGTCCGCACCGTGGTCGTTGGCGCCGTCAATTACACGAACGTCAGAAAAACCTAGGTGCCAGAGGGCGCGTTCTACAGCTAGCGTCAGACCATCTGGTCCTCTTGCAAGCAGTGCCCCCGCGCTAAGAAAATTGGTCATTCGCAGAGTTCGCCGGCCAATAAGTCGCAGCTCCAGCGAGTACGCTGTAGCTGAGCAGTTGAGGGCGTCGTCTGCGCGGTTAGCACCGTCGCGAGGTCATTCAGGTATCCAACAACTTTTGCGACGCTCAATCTTTGGGTCGCTGGTGATGCCAGAGAAGAGTAGGGTCCACGGAATACTTTGCCATCCATGAATGCCTCCGGCCAGGATTCGAGGAGCTTCACGAGGTATAGCGGTGGAGCGTACATAAGGAAAGTCCCGTCCTTCCACACGTCGGCGGTGTACTGTCCACCTTCGGAGACGATGCCATTCTCAATTGTTGTGCGTTCGTCCGGTGTTAGGTGCTGCACAGCACGTTGCGGCTCCTCCTCCACTTGCCTTGCCGCGAGAGTTCTAATCTCGAGCACTAAGTCGTGAGCTTGTCCCTTAATGGTCGCAAAATCGATGGCGGTATCCTTGAGGCACGTGATCCGCAGTTCGGAAGCAATTTGGGAATGGCTAAAACTGCTTTGTGCTCTGACCTTCATGAGTGGGGCAATCTCCATAAGAAGCGCATCCGCGAATGTGCAGCCAAATTGCGAGAAGAGCTGATGCTTTGGGTCAATGTACGCCTTGGCCGATCTTCCAGCTCCCAGTTTCAGCCAGACTGGAGTCGGGTTACCTAGGTCATCCGTCAAGGGAGTTAGGGCCGAGACATAGGCCTCGACCTCGAGAATTCCCAAGTCAGGGATGCCGAAGGTGCGCGACAACTCGGGTATTGCTACGGAGTTGGCCAGCCGATCGAGACGATCCTGAACGGTTACTTGGCCGTCTTTCGATGACTTAGGGGTTGATTCAGGAGGCGCAATGTTTGGTGCCACATCTACCGCCCCAAGGGCGGCGAGCACAGCAAACTCGTCAGCTTGATTCGGTGAACTCTCCGTGGCGGCCCTGACTTTTTCAGCATTCTTGCGGCTTTCATGGCTTTCCACCGCATCCCACCACTTTGCATCCGTTTGGTATTCGGGATCACCCGCCCAAAAACGCCTCGCCCAATCTCGGGTTTGTGCATGGATTGGGCCGTTTCCGTCGCCAGGAATGAGATTACGGCGGCCGGCGTCCACGCGTCTGTATCCTTCAACAAGACGGGCAAGAGGGCTGGTGTTTCTCGGGTAACCTAGTCGTTCGGCGGACCTTGGGAGCAATGGTCCCGTACCCCGCAGGTAATCTAATGCTCCCCGCCAGCTTCGGTCGCTGTACTCGAAGGCATCCTTGCTGTAAGTAACTGGCACATGATCAAGGTGGATCTCGCCTACGATGCGACCACCGAGATGGGCGAGATCCACTGGGTACTCGGTTTCGGTTCCGGCGACAGGGTCATTTGGATCCGTCCAGTCAAATATTCGCTTATCGAACTTTAGGATTTTTCGCCCATTTCGGAGGAAATCTATTCCAAAATCTCTCTTATCGAGATGGCGTTGAATTCCAAGCCACCCATGGATCCGCCGTTCACGTGTCTGAAGGTCTTCACTACCGCATTCTTGGCAGACGGACGTCCCAGTTTCTTGCCAGTTGCCGCATTGTCCGCAGGCGTCAGCGGCACTGTACTTCTGATCAATCTTGATAACTGCTGGAATCTGTTCAGCATTCTTGCCCGAACCATAAAGCACATACCTGTCTTCACCCCAGATGCATGCTTTTCGCGGCTGCACGCGTACGCCTCCCACCCAGAGCTCAACAGGAGACGACTCGAGGATCCAGCTGTAAATTCGTCCCAGGACTTCCCGCAGCTGCGCGGCATTCCGTTGCAGCCATTGAGCATGTCGTTGCTTCAACTGGCTGATGATAATCCTGGTCCCGTGTTCGCTTAAATCCGTCTTGGCTTCTGATAGGTCCTTTGCTTGAAAATCGTGCCGGATCTCTCCTAGGTCAATCTCAACGCCAGTCCATTCAGGGTCTCCCGCCTGTGTCGTAAAGACCTGGGTTCGGTTGCCCAATCGGGCGGTACTCACGTTGAAACCCATCCCAAAGAGGCCGAGCTTGTCCCACCTATCATTACTGGACCATCCCGCGCGGACGGAGTTCTCAAGAGACCTTCGGCTCATACCTTGGCCAGTATCCTGAATCAAGACCTCCGAGTCTTCCAGACGACCTCTGGCATTGGGGAGGCTGACGCTCACCTTGAAGCCTCCAGGCCAGGCTTTTCCTGATTTCATGATCTCTGTGAAATCGTCAAAGGCATTGTCGATGAGCTCGGCGATGCACTGCCACTCGGCGAACTCAATTTCACCCAGTGCTCGGAGGATTCGGGGAGAGGGCGTAATGTCCACAAGCTGCAACTTTCAAACAGAGAGCTTCGGTCTTCCCCAAAGCCGGCTGAATCCAAGCATAAGGGTGTTACCTAGCGATACATGCATTGGCAGTGCCGCATTCAAGGACTCTGAACTCAGACGTACGACCTTGGAATCGCGAACCGTGTCCGCGGGTGCATGCTAGGTGTAGATGCACTGAGGAGGTGTCGCTTGGCGGAGGTTCAGCATTTAGGACCAGACCCTGTGGTGAGCAGGAGAATGTCTCGTATCAAGAGTCGAGGCACCGGTCCCGAGCTGGTACTTCGGAGAGCGCTGCGCGCTCTTGGCCGTAGGGGATACAGAGTCAACTTCCGGCCAGTCCCGTCATCCAGACGTAGTGCGGACATCGTCTTCATACGCGCCAGAGTTGCAGTTATGGTTGATGGATGCTTTTGGCATGCGTGTCCTGAGCACTACAGGCCGGCGACCAACCGACGCGAGTTTTGGTCCGCGAAGATCGGTGCCAACGTAGCGCGCGACAGAGGTACCGACCTGTTGTTTCAAGCCCACGGATGGCTGGTCGTGCGAGTATGGGAGCACGAAGACGCGATGCAAGCAGCCAACCGCATAGTTGAAATAGTTGACGGCCGGAAAAACGGTTACGGCGTCGGGCAAGGTTAAGGCATCTTTTCGTAATGGTTCCCACGCTGGCCTCGTGCTGGATAATTCGCCGAGGTACGCAACTGGCTCCTGTCTGGTGAAAACCGTGATGATGACTGTATGGGCAAGTCAAGCGGACGGAGGCCCAAACGCTGAATTCCGTGTCCTTTATGCGTGGCAATCACCAGGCTGCTCGCCGAGAACGCAGAATTACTCAGAGAACGAGTTGGTTTCCTGAGGCAATCGGCTGACGACTTCGACCGAGCAGAAACGTCTGATGCCAAGCGCATGGCGGTATTTCTCGGTCTTTCTGTTGCATGATACTCACACCTCAGCTTCTCTCATGAACCAGATGGAGCTGCAGGACAAGATCCAGTACTGCGACAGCGCCGGGAGAATTCATCCGAACAGCCTGGCAGCCGACGGGCCCTTGTGAGTTCTCGCATGACTATGGTTGAGAACGGCCGAATGTTCGGGTTCACTACTAATCCGAACGATAGGTCCCATCCGTCAAGATTCGCCTCGAGACTCGCTTCAGGGTCAGAAGGCTCCTCGGTCACCGTGATTTCGTCTGACATTTGATGAATGGGGTTTGGTAAAGGCCTTATTCGGCACGGCGAGAGCGGCAGGTGGGGTTCGCCGTCGATGTTCTCTGGTGCCCATTGCCTCGCGGGCGTTCGTGTGGAAGCCTCGTCATGATCCGGTCGCCGGGGTGACGACGGGCAGCAGGGAAGGAACCCGACATGGGACTGATCCATATTGACCTGTTCACTACGCTGGACGGCGTCGCGCAGGCGCCCGGCGGTCCTGAGGAAGATCCGGAGGGCGGTTTCGAGTTTGGTGGCTGGCAGGCGCCTCTGTTCGACGATGCGGTTGGCGAGCAGGTCGAATCAGGGATGGTGGGGATGGACGCCTTGCTGCTCGGGCGCCGGACCTACGACATCTTCGCTTCGTACTGGCCTCACCAGGACAGTGGAATTGCTCAGTTGTTCAACCGGATTCCGAAGTACGTGGCCTCGCGTCAGTCGCTGAAGCTTGAGTGGGAGGGCTCCTCCCAGCTTGGTCCTGACGTGGTGGCTTCGCTGCGCGAGCTCCGTGGCAAGCATGAGAACATTCACGTGATCGGCAGTCTGGATTTTGTGCAGACTCTGTTCGCTGAGCGGCTGTTCGACCGGCTGAATCTGTGGGTGTATCCGATCCTCCTGGGCCGCGGGAAGAAGGTGTTCGCCGATGGGGTGGTGCCGACGAGCCTTCAACTTATTGAGCCGGTGGTCGCCTCGCCAAAGGGTGCGGTGATGCAGCGGTACGCCCTGGTTGAGGGGACGCCTGGGGTGGGGGATATGACCGAAATCGATTAAGGCTCCGCTCATGCGCCCACCCACGAGGAGAGCTGGGCTCGCCTTTGGACCATCACGATGCTGGGAGGCATCCTGGCAGCCTACGCAATGGCCTTCGCTTCCTTGATCTTGGTGCGCCGAGGCCGGCGCTAATGACTTCTACTGGACCTTGGTCCGCTGCTGATTGCTGCGCCGCCCAGTGAAGATCGGCTTACGAGCGCTTGTGCGGCAGCCCAGGTCCGCGTGAGGGGTGCACGTTTTCTCAAAATCTTGGCACGCTATTGCAACCCGCCGGTAAGTTACTGCAAAGTAACTAGGGATGCCGTGGACATAGGGGTTCGCGGCCAAGAGAAGGGCAGGCCATGCGCCAATTTCGACTAACCGCCGTCCTCGCCGCTGCGGCGCTCACGATTGGACTCTTCGCCGCACCCGCGGCTCAGGCGGACTCGATCTCGCCAGACCCGCCCGGAGCCAATGACTGGACGTGCAAGCCGTCGAGCGTTCATCCATATCCGGTAGTCCTCGTCCCGGGGACGTTCGAGACAATGTACAAGAACTGGGCGCTGCTTTCACCAGTGCTCAAGGACCAGGGGTACTGCGTCTTCGCGCTCAACTACGGGGTGGCCAACGATCTCCCCGCCAGCGGGGCAATTCGGAACTCCGCAGCTGAGCTTGCGACGTTCGTAAAATCAGTTCTCGGCGCGACGGGTGCGAAGAAGGTCGATCTGGTCGGGCACAGCCAAGGCGGGATGATGCCGCGGTACTACATCGGCTTCCTCGGCGGCGCCAAGTATGTGCACCACCTCGTCGGCATTGCGCCGTCGAACCATGGCACTCAAGGCCTCATCGCGCCGTCGCCCGCGGGGATGATTCTCAACACGACCGCAACCAGCACCCTATGCCAGGCCTGCGCGGACCAGTACGCCGGGTCGGCGTTCATGGCCGAGCTCAACTCAATCGGCGACACCGTACCCGGCCCGTCCTACACCGTCATCTCGACCCGTTACGACGAGATCGTAACCCCTTACACGAGCCAAGCTCTCGTTGGGCCGGTGAAGCAAGTATCCAACCTTGTGCTTCAGGACTACTGTCCTCTCGACACTTTCGAACACGATCAATCTCCTAACGATCCGAACGTGTGGTCCCTCGTCTCCAACGCGCTCCTCCAGAGCGGCCCCGCAGATCCAACGTATCGCCCGCAGTGCGTGTAGCGGGCAGTATCCTGCCTCGTATTATTGGTCCCCACCGATAGGTCCGCAGATTTGCCGCACCCACAATCGAGGTTAGTGGTGTCCCCATTCCATCGAACCAGGACACTTCCCCAAGGTATTGATTTGATCGCCATATATTGAGTTCTGTGATCGCTCGGTATAGCACCGGGCGCACGTAAGACGATCGGCTTACGGACGGGGCGGGGGCAGGCTTAAACCTGCCTCTTCGGCGGCCACTCCCAAGACTCCTTTGTCCGGGGCACATGCAGCAATTTTCCATGCACGCCTGATTTCGGCTGGCTTCTTAGACGGAGTCACTGTCAAGGAGCAGCGCCTCGAGCTCCGGAAGTCGGCTGAACAGGTCGGGGAGGCCGCGCACCCCGTTGCGCACGGACTCGTGCGACAGCGCGAGGTCAGGGCCGGTGCTCGCCTCGACGCCGGCGAGGCACCGGAGGATGTTCCACCTCGTGTGCCCCAGCCAGCCGCCGATCATGAAAACAAACCAGCTTGGACCTGGTGGCGGCAGCGCTCCGCCCCCCGCGACGTAGCCGTCGAGAACCGAGCGGAAAATTGCGGGCTTGATGTCGTCGAAGCCAGATCCCTTCGCGAGGCTCAGCGCGGTCGAGCCGAGCTCGCCAGACAGGTCGAGCATCCCCGAGAGCTCCCAGTCGAGCACTACCGGCCGACCCTCTCGGGCAAGCAGGTTCCACGGTTGGATGTCCCTGTGGGTCAGCACCACGGGGCCGGGCCGTTCGCAGGTCTCGACGAAGTTGGCAATCGCGAGGAACGTCTCGACATTGGAAGCGAGCTCGTCGGCCCACGGTTGCCGGGTCGCCGCCGCCCGCGCGGCGAGCCCGGCCCAGTCCCTTGACGTCGTGTCCTCCACCGACACATGGCTCCATGCGACGTCGAGCGCGTGGATGCGCGCGAGGATCTCACCGATCTCACGCGCGTACGCCCCCGGCACCGGCGCTTCGGGCACCTTCTCGCCTTCGACCCACCGGTGAACAAGCATGTCGTGGCTGGCCGAGATCGGCTCTGGCATCGGAATCCCGGCAGCGAAGGCCGCCTGTTCAAACCTGAACACGTCCTCGACTGGATGGGTCCAGGGGCGGTCGACAAGGTTCAACTCCTTCACCGCGAACGACCCCTGGTCGGTGTCGAGTCGGTACATCCGGTTGGCGAACCCGCCGTGGACGCGAATCATCGGCCCGATCGGTGCGCCGAGATGCGACAGGTCCACCTAGTCATTCTAGGAGCTGGCACTTCATTGGTGCACCGGACTTTCCCTTACATCGCGGCTCGGTCCAATGTGGTCATGCCCATAGGTCGGGGATAGCAGGCTGTCGTCCCAGACAGTGGTTCTCAACCACGATCTGCGCCCCGTGCAAAGTCGTTGTCGTGGTGTCGATGCTCACCGAACCGCTTTGTCTGCTTCAAGCGATCATCGGGGCGAGTCTGGCGAGCCGTTGGTCAGGCACTTCAGTGAACGACCAGGCACCAAACCTCAGAAGCATCCGGTAAGGGATCCTTCTGCGGACACTAATGAACTACTTGCGTGGAGAGAACTTCGCAGCTCTTAATGACGGACTGCGCACTCTCCGCGACCGCTTGTGGTTAAATCAACGCGTGCTTCTGACACGGAAACGACTTGGTGATCGCCGACATGCCACGGCCACCCCTTGACGAGTTCCTTACTGGGGAGTTGAACGGCTATATCCGGGCTCAGCTCCTCACGGCGATAGAACAGTTGCAAACTGGGCGGCGATACTTCACGTACAACGCCTTCAATGTGCCGCTCGACGCGGAAGCAGACACAGTCACAGTTGAAGATGAGTTTGACGTTGATCGCCAGAGTACGGTGGCGCTTGAAGAGTTCCGGAAGCTTCTGCTAGCCGTCGAGGATTCATGAGTCGCTAGCTCCATAAGGCGCTCGGCATAAGTACATAGACACAACTGAGTGGCTGGCCAGGGGGCCGCTCGCTTCAATTTGTGAGGCATGATGGTGCACATGCTCGAGATCTTCGGTACAAGGTTCGATGTCACGGATGGAATCCCTGGATCTCCCGAGAATGCCGGAATTAATGTCGCCTACTTATTCAGCCGTTACGGCGGTTGTACCTTCAATGGCGGCCTCTATCGCGTGCATTCAACAGAATCATTTCGCAAAGCGTCGGCTATGGTAGCCGAGGCCCACCCAGAGTTCGGCTTTCCACTGATTCCCTTCGCGTTCGATTGGCTGGGCCGTCAGTTTGTCCTTGACCTGCGAAGCGGTGACGCTGATCCCGAGATCCTTCTTCTGGAACCGGGAACGGGTGAAGCGTTGGAGATTCCAAGGAAATTTTCGACCTATCACGACGACGAGCTAGTACGGGATCCGGAGCCCAGCCTCTGCGTTGGCTTCTTCAATGAATGGAAGATCGAAAACCCTACAGACTTGGCCTTCGATCAGTGTGCAGGCTACAAAGTCCCTCTTTTTCTAGGCGGCGAAGACTCCATCCACAACCTTGAGCTCAGCGATATCGAGGGCTATTGGTCTCTGATGGCCCAGCTTCGTCTCGCCACGATCAATCTCGCTCCAGGCACGCGGATAAGCGAGATCGAATTCGGTTAATGACCTCCATTCGGGTCAGCACTCAGCCAGAGCAACTGGAGACGTGCCCGTATACCGATCCTTCAACGGGACAATGGCTCATTCGCCGCCAAGACCACCACGACCTGCCGATGCACCGTCGAAAAAGACGGCGCTGATGGGCTCGAAGAATGAGTCCCAGTCGGCGACCTCGGAGCCAAGGGTCTCGCGGTCATGATTTGCGTAGTTGGGCGGTGCCTCCGTCAGTCCCAGCACATCCCCAGTAAAAAAGGCTGCGCTCTCGGCCTTCAGCGACAACTGGGCACCTGGAGCGGGCCATATTCCAAGCTGCAACGCGAAGAGTCCGTCAATCGATTGCGGCTCGCAGCCCGCAACAGTCCAGGCCGTCAAAGGAGTGTCCCGGCTGGGCCCCGACCACGTCATCTCACGGACACCATGGGCGATGAGGACTCCGGTGTTCGTCTCCCGCAATTGGAGGGCCACCCGAAGCTCAAACAACAATCCCGCCACGCCAGACAGAACGTCGAACTTAACGCCGAGGAGTTGCGCTTCTTGGAGCGCGCCTGCCTCCGTCAGCGGGTCCATCTCGGGCATCGGGGTGTGCTGGCGAAGCTCGTAATCCCGGAGCAGAAAATCACCGATCCTCATCATGGCAGGGGAAGGTAGGAGGAGGAATGAGTGGACAGCATCGTCTCGCCAACGAGCATGTTTGTGATTTGTCCAATGCGGTTCATGTAGATAGCGTAGCGATCGGGGATCCTTTACCGTACGCCGCCGCCTAACGTGGATAGGAGCAGGTGCCCCCATACATGGGCACCGAAACTGTGGAGAATTTGCCGGTTGCGGTCTCGGTCACTCTGATAACCACACAGGCTGGCCCTCGGACCAAGGTCATGCCCGGGAACTGCGTGGGCCGGTCCTGACATGCGCTGACCGTATAGGAGCTCGGTAGGTCGAGGTCTCCTTGTCGGAGCGCTTCGCTGGTTTCCCACTCTGTTGCGGAAGAAACAATGAGTGGCGCATCTGCGGGAGCGTCGATGGTGATGGTCCGTTCCCCAGATCCCGCTGCCACAGTTATCGGGGTCTTCCAGGCCCCAAATTTCGTGCCTCCGCCGTCCGCGTAGGAATACCCGTTCACCTCGTCTCGGATGGGCCAGGAATGGCTGGTAGGGCTGCCCTCCCAAGCAAGGGAGGAAACGCCTTCGGCTGTCGGAGCTTCAGGTGCGGGTGGAGGACTGCCTTCCATGCATCTCCGCAATTCAATGTGGAGGAAAGGTGAAGCCGTGGGCTGGCGGTATCTCTGACCGGATCCAATTGTTTCGGAGTGCAACCATTGGCTGCCACTAAAGCAGCCAACACCGCTGGCACGAGGACCCGAATTGAATGCATAGCTGCCCCCCGTTGAGCTATTGAACAACTCTAAGCACAGCACGCAACACTCCAAACTGGTACCCAGCGCGATAGGGATCCCCTAACGGGCGCTTGGAGCGTCCGGAGAGCAACCGGACAATGGGCGCAATCTCTTCAGCCCGGGGGAGAGAGAAACCGGCCGCCAAAGCAGGTACGCATCGATCCTCACGCTGCAAGTCTTCGAACTGGTCCGGGACTCACTTGGCACCCTGGACCTCTGGCATCACGACACTGAGAATACTTGAAGCTCCTCCGGCCAAACGATCACAAAGCATTCTCCATTTATCGGTCTATATGCCGCCCGTACGCTGGCCCATCGCCGGTCAGTACTCAGTGATGTCATCGCGTGCTGGAAGGCTTCTAGCGGTCGGTCGGTGTGGATGAAGATGTTCATCTCGCCGGCGCCAAAGTCGTGCCCGTCTACGACGCCGTATGCATCCAGGAGATCCGACCGAAGCAGGGCCTCCTCCATCGAGATGAGCGCACCATAGTCGGCCTCAGATGTTGCTGGCCACTGCAAAACGAGGATGTATTTATGGATTCCGTGCTCACTGGACATCGCGCCACCCCGAGCATTCGCCATGTGTGGAGTCTTTCACTTCTGGCGTCGGCATTGATAGATGCCGGGGGTCCACAGCTCAACTGACTTGCGTGGTCCGGTGAAGGATCCTTGAGCGCATCCCTGTTAAGTGTCGCTGGCAACCAGACTGATTCGACCGGATGCAGGGTGATGCCCTACCGGAACCACAGCGGAAGAAGAGAGCTGAGGATACCCAGCAGCAAACCCACGACCGTTGTCCACATAGACAAATGACGGGCACGCCTCTCTGCTTGGCTGATGTCGTCTTGAGTGATTCGCGAGAGCTTGGACATGATCTGTGCTCTAAGCTCCTCGGAATACCCCATGAGCTGCTCGGGCGTAGGAATCGCTCCCGACTGTGACTTGTCCTCCGCCAGCGCGCGCGCAATCTTCTTGCTCTCTCTTCGACGTATCATCCGTAGCACTACGATGTATACGGCCAGAATCAAGGCAAACACTCCGATGCCAATGAGAATCTGGATCACCTGGCCAAGCGTCAACAGTCCGAAGATGGCTGCGTAGATCAGGCCAGGGACAGCCAAGATGACGATCGTTAGAACGCCCGCGACAGTGCGAGTTCCGACCTCACGCCAAAACGTTCGCTCAACCGCCCACTCAGCTGGCCAATTCCAAGCGCTCGATTTTTGAGGTGGCTGGTCGGCGCTCGTCATTGAATAAGCGTAACCGGGATGGCGGACACTGCCCGTAAGCCGGTTGATCATCGTGCTAGTGAAACCGCTGAGCGTTCCGTGCAGTTGCTGGCTTTGGATCACGTACGTAAGACCCGCACGATGAGATGCGCGATGATGGGGGGATTACTGCAACCGTGTTTCCCCATGTATGACGGGAATGAAAATCGGCGCGTCTCAACGAGCGATCAGGATCTCACTGCACAGCGTCGTTTGACCCAACGTCCTGCGAAGCCGGAACATGAGCTGCCCAGTCCAATTCAGGCCGTTAGCGCGCTGAACACAAAGGCCCCTCGTGCAATGACAGAACTGCGGACTACTTCTGTTCGGCGGCCGGGTGCTTAGTTTGCTATTGTTCAGTCGGCAATCCGCCCCGCCACATACTCCGCGTCCAGACCCACGCCGCCGAGGATCGACGAGTAGTGCCGTGTCAGCCACGGAAGCCCCACGGCGTACAGGCCGGGCTGTTCGGTGACCCCTGCCGTGTGCTTTGGGTAGCCCCATTCGTCCAGGACCGGGATGTCGATGAAGGACAGATCGAGTTTGTATCCGGTGGCCCAGAGGACTGACGTGATGTTTGCTGGGGCAAGGTTTAGCCGCGCTGGCTCTGAAGGTAGCCAGTCGTCTGCTGGTGTTGGAGGCTGCTCTTCGGCATCGATGCCCGCGGCTGCGATGTAGGCGTCGATGGCTTTCCGCATGCGTTGGGTGAAGCTGGATTCGACTGTTGCGAGGCGTTCGGAGAGGTCGTCACTGAAGGTGGAGGCGCCGTCGTCGATGTTCTCCAAACGGCCGTGGAGGTGCATGCCGCAGCGGCCGAGGTCGCGGAGGTGGATGTCGTGGCCGCCTTCGGTGCCGGAGAGCAGTGGGTTGCAGGCGAAGCGGGCGGCGGGGGAGGGGAGTGCCTCGCGGGTGAGGGCGTTGGTGCCATAGTCGGGGCCGTGTTTGGCGGTTTCGAGCATCCAGTAGATGAGGTCGTGGCCGCGGTATCGGCGGGTGCTTCGGGGCAGGTGGAGACGGCTAGGTGGACTTCGCGGCCGGAGTCGTCGTGAGGGCCGGGTTGAGCCGTCATATTGCTGATGGTCCTGTGTCCTCCGCGGATTCGCGCATTTGTGGTGCTAGATATGTAGATGGCCGTGAGCGCCTGAGCGATGTTCCTCAAGGACCACGCCCACGGTGTGGCTGTGGTTGCATCGACTGAGCAGAAAACGGAGTGCCTGATGTCCCTTTGTGTCGAACGCGGATCTGTGTTGCTGCATAGGAGGAACGCGGCATGAGCGATCCCAAGTGGCGTCAATTCATGGAGTTCGGCGCACTGTTCGCTAAGACTGTCGATCTGGACGCTGACGAGTACAGCCACAAGATTGCGGTTGCCGAGCGGCTCCGAAGGACCCGGGAGACCTTCCTCGGACGGGATCCGGAATGGTTCGAAGCGCTTCGGCGGGACATCTCTTCATCCGGGTTGATGAATCAATACTTCATGATGCGGCTGGTTGACCTAGGCAGGACAAAGCCAGGTGAGCTGTGGCGGGTGATCGCCTTGCTGTGGGAGGGCGACTTGGATACCCGGGACATCGATGATTTCACACTTGCTCTTCGCCCGTACAACCCCGAGCAATTTTCGGTCGGCGGCATCATAGGTTTCGCGTCGCTGCTGCTGATGGGGCGGGATCCCTACAACTTCCCGCCCTACAGGGCACAAGCAGCCAAAAAGTTTCTAAAACTGGTTGGCTGGGACGACAGAGGCGCCAGCGGAGACCCCGCTCGCCGTTATGAACTTCTGTTGGAAGCGCTCGACGAAATCGTCCGGCTGGCTCCCGAACATGGAATCAAGGTCCGCGACCGATTGGATGCCCAGGGACTGATGTGGACCGTGTTGAATGTAGATCCAACGGAGGAGTGGAGCATCCCTGACAATCAAGCGTTTCGGGCTTGGAGGGGCGACAAAATAGAGACTGTAAACAACGGGCTTAGCGGCGCACTACCCCTCGAAACGCCGGCACGACGGATCATCAGTGCTGGCCTTCGTGGGGAACCTTCGCCCTTGGATGGCCGGACTTACACATGGACGTCGGAAGCGGCGAAGGATTTGGCTCGTCGGAGCACGAACACCGACGTCGGTCCCGGCTCTTTTATGGCCAAGCTGGAGCGTCAGCTGGACGGCGCCGCAAGGGAGACCGTCCTTCTGGCGGCGGAACTGGTTTATCTTCAAGTCCTTCCCCTGGAAAACGTGACGGCCGGGACGAAGATCGCCCGCGTCGAGAAGGTCCTGTCGTGGGTGCCGGAGGCCAATGTTGAGTTGCCTGAGGACTTGCGCGAAGGACTGCAAGCCAAGGGTGCCTTCAACGGAGGAGTGGGCTTCAACATTCAAGTCGCTGACCACGTGGGCTGGCTCAGCCGGTTTGTGGAACATGTGACCGAGCAGCCAGAAAGCCTCATAGATAAAGCTCTGGAAGACCCTTGGGCATTCATTGCCCTCACACATTCCGTCCCCAAGGACTGGCCCACAATCCGTTACAGCATTGAGTTTCTGGCATGGCCGGATACTCTTCAGCCCGTTGTGAGCAGAGACCACAGGATCAAGATCCGGAATGCTTTCGCAGGAATCATCGGAGGGCCGACGGGCGATACGGAGATCGAGATTGCAAAGGACCTTCTCAACATCCGGAAGGCCCAGCAGGGAGACTCTGAAGAATTTATCGAGTGGTACGACGAACCCTACCTAAGCGAATGGCAGCCTTCGAGCGGTGATGCCGGGCGACGGGCTTGGCTTGTTCGCCAGAACCAAGGCGGCATCGCGATGGTGGACTCTTGGCTTGGCCAAGACTTCGTCTCTCTCAGAGCTCAACACCTCGGCTCTCCTGCCCAGGGGAGCAACTTTGACCAAATACAGGCGGCAGTAAATGCCGGCTACCAGCACATCGACTACGCCGAACGCAAAGTGCGGGCCCAGGAGTTCTACCGTTTCCTCACTCAGATGACTGTGGACGATTTCGTCCTCACAGCCTTCGAAAGCGACCTCTACCTTGGCGTCATTACCGGCGAAGCGGAGTACGCCGACGACGAGACATCCGGGTTGCGGCGACAGGTGGCCTGGCGCCGGGAACCCATCGCCAATGATGACCTTCCGGCACCGATGCCACGGCTGTTGGAGGAGCAAGGTTCTGTTGTTGACCTGACCGATGGTCTCTCAATCATTACCGCGTGGTTCGAAGCCGAACCGGTCTTGAGTGGCACTGAACCGGTGCCGGCCCCACTGCCGCAGGCCACCGTCGTACCTCAACTGCGCGAGGCAACCACCGATCTCGCGACCAAGCTGCATGTTCAGCGCGACGACGTACAGGAAGTTATTCGCCTGCTCCAGACACGGCAGCAGATCGTTTTCTACGGTCCGCCAGGGACTGGTAAGACGTACTTGGCGGGGAAAATCGCACGGTTTCTCGCGGGCGAGGAACATGGAGACCATGTCAAGACGGTGCAGTTCCATCCGTCGTACGCGTATGAGGATTTTTTCGAGGGCTACCGTCCGGCCAAGTCCGACGGCGCCAATGTCGGCTTCAGTCTCGAACCTGGCCCTTTACGGCGAATCGCCGCTGAGGCGTCATTGGACGGAAACCGGGACAAGCCCTATTTCCTGATCATCGACGAGATGAACCGGGGCAATCTGGCGAAGATCTTCGGTGAGCTGTACTTCCTCCTGGAGTATCGCGACCAAGGCATCAATCTGCAGTACAACCCACAGCAGACATTCGTCTTGCCTCCAAATCTTTTCATCATCGGCACGATGAACACCTCGGATCGCTCCATTGCCCTAGTGGACGCTGCCATTCGCCGACGGTTCGCCTTTGTGGAGTTGCATCCTCAGGAGGGCATGATCTCCGGGATGCTCGAGCGCTTCTTGGAGGCCACAGGCAAGCCGGCCCTACGGGCTGAACTCTTGAATGCGTTGAACAGCGAGATCGAGGCCACGAACCGCGACTTTATGATTGGGCCGTCGTACTTCATGAAGCCGCACGCTGAGACGGACCAAGGACTGGCTGAGATCTGGAAATATGAGTTGTTGCCTTTGCTTGAGGAGCAGTACTTTGGGCGTTTGAGTCGGGAAAAGATTCGTGAGAAGTTCGGACTTGAGACCATACGGCGTAGAGCCCGCCTGGACATCGGACCCACTGATAGCGCGCCGGACTCGTCTGTGCTGGAATTTGGCGACGAAGCTATCGTCTGATGCCGAGAGAAATCGTACTCGACGAGTTGCAGGGTTATTCGGAGCCAGTCGAGCTGGACCGTGAGGTGGCTGCCACGCTGCGGGACACTGGCCTGGTTTCCGTCGTGCCCGCGCATGGGGATGCTTGGACCATTCTGCCCGCCGGGAAAGTTGGGGCCGTCCAGATCGACGACTTGTTGGTTCGGGTGAAGCCCAAAGAAAAGGTGGGTCTCAGCCGGCTGCTATTTCTGCTGGGTTATGCGGCCGACCCAGGCTTTCGTCCGGACAACGTAATTGGTGTTGAAGATGACGATCTCTTTGCTGCACTGGGTGAGTCGCTTGCGAGGCACGGCGAACGAGCGCTTGAACGTGGGCCACTGAACGGTTACGTGTCTCTGGAAGAGGCGCTACGGACGGTGAAGGGCCGAATACGTGTCGGTGACCAGATGAGCAGGCGTCCTGGACTGCTCCTGCCTCTCGAAGTTACATACGACGACTACACAGCTGACGTAACTGAGAACCAGATTCTCCGGGCCGCGATTCGGATGATGATGCAGGTTCCTCGGCTGTCGGACGCGCTCCTGGGACGTCTTGCTCACCTGGATTCGAAGCTTGAGGGTGTTTCTACTTTGAATCACGGGGCCGTGTTGCCAGCCTGGACCGAATCCAGAATCAATGGCCACTATGTGCCGGCACTGAGGTTGTCCGAAATCATCCTTCAGACCATGTCCGCGGAAGCCGGGGTGGGTCATCGCATGGTTGCCTCTTTCGCAGTAAATATGGCCACTGTATTTGAGGACTTTGTAGGCACTGCCTTGAAGGAGGCGCTCGAGCCTTATCCAGGGCTGACGGAGTGGCAATACGAAGCATTCATGGACGAATCGGAACCCGGGTTCCGGAGCAGCGACCGGGTACGGATGTTTGTGGACGCGGTGCATTCCGTCCAAGGACGACCGGCGATGATCTTCGATGCCAAGTACAAGGCGGCCTCAGCAAGCGGTGCCTATCCCAATGCGGATCACTATCAGATGCTTGCGTACTGTATTGCTCTCCGAGTGCCCCGCGCTTGGCTCGTTTACGCCGGGAGGGGTGATGCTCGGGTTCGCCGAATCTTGAACACGGGGGTGTCCGTGGTGGAATTCCCACTGGATTTGTCGCAGGAGCCGGAGGCGTTATTAGCGCGGGTGGAGGAGCTCGCGGCAAATGCGTATGGAAGCTGGTTCCGGACGAGTGATCCAGAGGAGGCATCCTGGCTAGGAACGGCTGGTCATCGCTGATTCCAGCACTATGTTGCCGCTAGCCCTTACGGAACGCGATGAACATGCCTGTGTGAGTCTGGGCGTTAGTGCCGGGGACCATGGCTACCACCTCATAACCAGCATTGCACCACTCATTTAGAACGTGGGTGGCATTAGGGACGTCCACCAACATCTCACCTTGACCGGTCATTACGTAATCCCGCACCCAGATCATCCGGTATTCAGCCATGCCTATAACACTATCCTGTCCGCTCGAATCGTATTCAGTCATCCAAATCGGCATCGGACTCGAGAGCCATTAACAAGGTGAACTTGAAGCAGGGTCACCTGGTTACTCGAGGCAGTCAAAACCTCTCGGCAACTGATGACCGGTCTTCGGAATGATGCCCGAACCCGCCCACTATTTGAAATCATGTGTGATGAATGAGCGAGTCCAGCAATGGGCTTACCGCTGAGCCGCGGTGCTAACCTTTCGACGACACCGACACGCTTTCGCAAACTCCATGGGGGAATTGATGACGCATGACCCAGACCTTCCACCGCGCTCGGGTCTACCGGGCAGTGCCCAGCCGTTCGAGGGACAGCAGGACGCCCAGGCGCAGCCTAACTACATGCAACCACTCCCATTCCACGGTTTTGGCGGGCCACCGCCACCACAACACCCTGGACACCGGAGCGGACCCGACGAATCTAAGGGAAATTTTGGTCCCGCCTTTTGGATAATGGGTTCATTTCTAGGTCTTATTGCCGTCGTCGATGCAGGTTTGGGCCACGGTGAGTCAATTCTGATCTTCTTGGGGCTCGCTGCTTTTCTCACGGGACTCTACTCGTTAATTTTCAAACGACGGTCTTGGGCGGCTTTGCCAGGACGGACCGCAGCCATCTGCATGACAACAGCAGGGATTAGCGCGGCGCTACTCGGCGGAATCGCGGCGGGCGTCGACGGATCCAGAAAGGCTGAAGCGGCAGCTCAGCCAACGACGGCTATTGAGCTTGAAGCTGACGTGTCGGCGAAGCTGGCCCAGCGCGAGGAAAATGTCCGGAAGGCAGAAGAGGCTCTAAAGGCTCGGGAGGAGGCTGTCGCCGCAGCAGAAGGTGGCGCCGAGGCAAACACGATCAAGGAAGGTATCTGGACCGTCGGAAAGGACATCGTTCCTGGCGTTTACAGGACAACCCAGGAGGTATCGGACAGCTGTTCTTGGGTAATTACGCGCACAGGAAGTAACGGAAGTGACTACATAGACCATGATTTCTACGTCAAGGGTGGCTTCCCGATGGTTACCCTTGCTGCTGGTCAAACGTTTGACACCGAAGGATGTGGAAATTGGGCTAAGCAGTGACACCGGGGTGCTGATCCTGGTAGTTGCTTGAGCTTGACGCTTGGTTTGCAGCAAACCCATTAGCGTGAGTGTGGAGCTGGCTGAACTTCCTTGGAAAGTTCGGCGGCCATGATGGGCACGTGGTGGGTACCGGTTGTGAGGACCACGTTTTGGCTTTCACGTTGCCCTGTGATGTTTTGAGTCTGAAGGCGGCGTCCGCCGTTGCAGACAGTTGGGTTGCCATCGACGCCGGTATGGACCGAAGCGCTGAACACTTCGGCGTATCGCCCGAGCAGATCTTCTACGGCGGTGCGGGGGTAGGAAACCTTCGGGGTCGTCGCCGTGTTAGGCATCCGCGAAGAGACATAGGGCGTTGGTATTATTTGCCCTTTGCGGAATTTTGTCTACCGACTATCCGGTGCTGAGCTGGGCCCTCGCAGTCACAGGGTGGGTGATTAAGACGGACTCCAGAGCAAGGAATCACAGACTACGCGACGTAGCCAAGAATTGTCGGCGGTCGGTGCAAGGCTAGCCCGATGAAGCATTTTGTCTTTGCTTAGAAACTGCCAATGACACGACGCATAGGTCTTTGGTGGCATGACGGGGCCGGCGTGCGTGTTCGTGGGTGGTCCAGTCGTCAGTGGCTAACGGTGACGGTAGTCCTGTTGTTTGTGGCGGGGCTTCTCGTAGCTCTAACCAACTGTGTAACCGATGTGCTGACGATAGGCTGCTTGCTCGCTGGTTCTTTCAGCTTGAACGCGCTGAGTTGGTACGGGATATATTCGTGCTATGAAGCCAAAGCTGCGACTGCAAGGTGCGGTGCTTAATCCTCAGGCCGGGACGGATAATGGGGTGCCCGTTTGGATCGCCGCCCTCACTTGCCGGTTGCGCAGCCACCACCTCAGCTTGATATGAAGGAAGGGGGATTTATTGCTGCTCAAGGCCCATGCCGGCTGCAACAGCGGGACGTAAGGTCGTCGTCGTCGATGTTCCCCGGTGACCATTGCCTCGCGGGGGTCCGTGTGGAAGCCTCGACATGATCCTGTCGCCTGGGTGATGACGGGCAGCAGGGGAGGAACCCGACATGGGACTGATCCATATTGACCTGTTCACTACGCTCGACGGAGTCGCACAGGCGCCCGGCGGTCCTGAGGAAGATCCTGAGGGTGGTTTCGAGTTTGGTGGCTGGCAGGCGCCTCTGTTCGACGATGCGGTTGGCGAGCAGGTCGAATCAGGGATGGTGGGGATGGACGCGCTGCTGCTCGGGCGCCGGACCTATGACATCTTCGCTTCGTACTGGCCGCACCAGGACAATGGAATCGCCCAGTTGTTCAACCGCATTCCGAAGTACGTGACCTCGCGTCAGTCGCTGAACCTTGAGTGGGGCGGATCCTCCCAGCTCGGTCCTGACGTGGTGGCCTCCCTTCGCGAACTCCGCAACAAGCACGAGAACATCCACGTGATCGGCAGCCTGGACTTTGTGCAGACCCTGTTTGCTGAGCGGCTCTTCAACCAGCTCAATCTATGGGTGTACCCGATCCTCCTGGGCCGACTGAAGAAAGTGTTTGCCGATGGGGTGGTCCCAACGAGCCTTCAACTTATCGAGCCGGTGGTCGCCTCGCCCAAGGGGGCCGTGATGCAGCGTTACGCACTGGTTGAGGGGACGCCTGGGGTGGGGGATATGACGGAAATCGGTTAAGGCAACAACGGGAAGCCCAAAGAAGCGTCTCGTTTTGATTCTTGGCTCGCGTCCAGTCCAAGCTCCTGGAAATCCAGAGGGTGACGTATACGCTACCCTTGCCCAGACATCATTTGGTGATGGGTGGTTTCCTGCCGGTCAAGATGCGGCCAACCCGGGAATGGGTTCACGGGGACATCCGCATCTTCCTGCCCGTTAGCCGGTCGATCACCGAACTTGGGAGGCGCCCGCTAACGGATGCCCTTACGTGCTACCGACTGTGTCGGTACCCAACTCAGTGCATGGAATGGCCCCCGCGTGTGGGGGCGATAGTCTTCTCCTTGCGGGGAGCATGCTTGTTCTGTGGAACACCAACGGACGACCGACACATGGCGCAAGGTCTTCAAGGACGCCAGCACCCTGATTGAACACGCTCCGTCGCCGCCAGGAAAGCCGACTGGAGAATGGTCGCGGACCGAGCAGACGGACGCCTATGCGGTGGCTGTCGCATGGGGATGGCTAATGCGTACGAAGCGGACTGCGGAGGCAGCCCTCATGCTCCATTCGCTCGGCTACGGCGTCGAAGGAGCTCCGTTGGAGCGCTCCGTGGTCGAGCACACTGTTCGGCTTCAATGGGCCGCGGAACGCGGTCGGCAAGAGTTCGTCGAGGTCATGCTTAGGTCTCAGAGGGGGGGCACTGGACAAGGTCATCACTGCCGCCAAGTCCGGAGTTCCCCTTACCAGCGACCAGATGGCAAAGATCGAAGACCTCCAAGGCAATGCCGGAGACGAGTTCACCGGTCTCGACTATGAGGCAGCCTTCACCCATGTCGTCAAGCGCTTGCCCCATCTTTCGCAAGCCCATCAGGTCTGGCTGCTGCAGACTCGCGAATCACACCCTTCCATAATGAGCGCATCTTCCTACTCAGACTGGCTCCCGTCTGAGCCGGGCTGGCAGCTGTACCTCACACCCAAGAACAGCTCCTCGGGTAGCGAGATGCTGATGTCCGTGATGCTCTGCACGGCGGTCCTCGCCTATGGACTCATTGCCGGTATGGACGCGTACTTTGATGAACAGCTGGATCGGCTCGATGCCAGAATCAGCGCGCTCCTTCCCCACCAGCCCCAGCCAAGAGTCGACTAGGTCCTCCTAGTCGCAGGTTGTGAGCGAGCTTGATGCCCCCGACACTGACGCCTATGCCCGTTATCCGATCCTTCACCGGGCGCCGACGACAGCTATGCCAAGTTCACCGCCTCGATGCCAAACTTGCCGTGAGAACTAGTCGGGGAGTACTTCGGCGTTACGCGGCGGTTTCTTCTGGCTCTGCTTCGAACCGAATACACTGAGGCGAGCTGCAGACGGGGATTCCCTGTTGAGATCAAAGCCGACCGTCGCCGTGTCCCAAATTGAAGAGAGGCAAGGGTCAATGAAGATTGGCAACTTAGTTCCCGCGCCGACTCAGCTGCATGAATCCCGAGTGACCCGCCGGCAGGTGTTGAAGATTCTCGGGGGCGCAGTTGTTCTCGTCACAGTAAGTGCATGTTCGCTTTTGGAGCTCCCCGACGAAGTAGAGCCTTCCGACATTGTTGGCGAGTGGACATCGAGGCCCAAGAAGGTCACACCACATTCTTGATACTCTCCGCGGACGGCATTTTTGAGTGGTCTGGAGTGCCCGAGGGAACCTTCTACGATTGGCCCTCCTCAGAGAAGCTCGACTGGGAAAGGCTAGAAGCCTATTCCGGCCAATGGTCGGTCGAAAGGACCTTGTCAGCAAAAAGGCTACGAGCGTCAGGCTCTTGCCGGCGGAAACGCAGGACGTGGCAATCTTCCCCTGTCTGTCTGGAAGCGCGGCTCGGATCGGTCCCTCAACTATTGGCTAGGCGATCCGGACTCGGGTGACAGATTCGAATTCCATCTCTCATCTCGCACACCTCGCTAGAACAACAACTTCAGCCAAGCGACGACCGTCCGGGACCTTGCCCGCCAAGGCAGGAAGCAACATCTCTAGATTCATTTTGGCCATCGAAGAACTTGCCCGTAAGCATCGGTCCTTCGCCGGACGCTTCACGGACCCCGTCGCGGCTTGTGATAGTCAGCTTGAACGTGATCTTTGCCGCGCCCAGGTTATCCCGGCCGGGGGGGCTCGTGCACCCAGTTTGCAATTGACCGGATCTCTTCGGGATTCGTCCAGAACCACTCTTCCCCAGGGGCATCCCCAAGCTGTTGATTCCTGAAAAAGAGGATGGATTGGATGTTGGTCTCAAGTTTTCTTGGTGTGTCAGTGCGTCGCAGGTAGGCCAGCACCGGTTTCTCTGGCATTGCAGTACCTTGCTGGTCGGCTATTCGGATCCTTGCATTTCCGGCAGCAGTCATCCCGACTTTGCACGGCCAGTTTATGTTTCCCCGCAGTTCAGCAAGCTCTTTGTAAGCCGGGAAATAGTAGACGTATACGCTGCCTTGACCTTCGCCCTCCACGATCACGTCGTCGAACGAAAGATCCTCACCGTGGGAAGGTTCGTCAGGCGCTATCTCGCCAGCGATTCCGGGCAGTTGCGTGACGCCCAACCACCGGTAGTGGCCCGGCGAGGCTGATTCAAGCTTCCCTGCCTTTTTGAGCATAGTGAGAGCCTTTTTTACCTGTGTGATCAGGTCCGTTCCGGAGGGTAGGCCGCCTTGGGAAACGTGAAAATCCTTAACTACGGCGGCGAGTTGAGACCGCTTGAATGTTGGCTTGGCCATGAGCGCCGGCGCGAGGTAGGCGATAACGGTCGGTGTCAAGGGAACGCCGGCGTGTTTGTAGGCGGGTGTTCCGTTGTCGTTCGGTGTTGCTCCAGCGCCGTCTTCGGGTTCGCCGGTGTGGTCAGCGCTGCTCATCGTGTCATCCATTAACAATCCTCGACAGTAGTAGTTCGCCTCCGAGGGTACATCACGATTTGGGTAAGATGCAAGCCGGGTACTTTAAAAAGGTTGGGTTTAGATATACAATGTCGACTTTCATTTGAATGTGACCAACTCGGAGTCCTTCGGAGACATCATTTTGATGATCACAGCGGCTGGCTCTCTGGGGTCATACCTGTCTTTCAGCTGTGGTGGATACAGTCCGGCACTGAGTCTGGGAGGACCCGCGCCGTTGCCTTGACGGATACCGTTCTGGCAGCCCTCCGGTCCGACGCGAAAGCACACACGGTGGCGATCCGAGTGCCGCAACTCCAGTCAAACGCCGGAAACACCCGCGGCACCAGACACCGCTCAAGGTTCCGGCGTAGCGGCTCGCCGGGGCGAATCGGGGAACGGGCGTCCACTTCGTGGCCGCGTCGGATGGGTCAATCGACTACGGCGACGTCGACGCCGTCATCATCGACGGCAACCGCTACGGCAATGACAAACATGAGATCCCTGCCGCTTAATCCCGTTCGGCGGGGGTGCGTGTAGTTGGCTATTTGTTCACTCAGCGACCTTGCTCGCCACGTACTCCGCGTCCAGACCCACGCCGCCGAGGATCGACGAGTAGTGCCGCGTCAGCCACGGAAGCCCCACCGCATACAGGCCGGGCTGTTCGGTGACGCCTGCCGTGTGCTTCGGGTAGCCCCATTCGTCCAGCACCGGGATGTCGATGAAGGACAGGTCGAGTTTGTATCCGGTGGCCCACAGGACTGACGTGATGTTTGCCTGGGCCAGGTTCAGCCGGGCCGGCTCTGCGGGCAGCCAGTCGTCCTCTGGTGTTGGCGGCTGCTCTTCTGTGTCGATGCCCGCGGCTGCGATGTAGGCGTCGATGGCTTTCCGCATTCGCTGGTGGAAGCTGGATTCGACTATTGCGAGGCGTTCGGGAAGGTCGTCGCTGAAGGTGACATCGCCGTCGTCGACGTTCTCCAAGCGGCCGTGCAGGTGCATGCCCCGGCGGCCGAGTTCGCGGAGGTGGATGTCGTGGCCGCCGTCGGTGCCGGAAAGCAGTGGGTTGCAGGCGAACCGTGCGGCGGGGGAGGGGAGTGCCTCGCGGGTGAGGGCGTTGATGCCGTAGTCGGGGCCGTGTTTGGCGGTTTCGAGCATCCAGTAGATGAGGTCGTGGCCGCGGTATCGGCGGGGTGCTTCGGGGCAGGTGGAGACGGCGAGGTGGACTTCACGGCCGGCGTCGTGCAGTTCTTCGGCGATCTGACCGCCGGACTGACCGGTCCCGACGATGAGGACAGCGCCGTCGGGCAGCTGGTTCGGATTGCGGTAATCGTGCGTGTGTAGTTGAACGATGTCCTTGGAGAGGCTGGCAGCCACAGCCGGGACCTTGGAGACCTGGTAGGCGCCGGTTGCCAACACCACCTTGCGGGAATTCATGTGGCCGAGCGAGGACTCAATACTGAATCCGCCGTCGGGGGAAGTAGCCAGCCGCGTTACGTCCACGCCCGTGTGGACGGGAGCGCTGATCACCTCCGCGTATCGCCTGAAGAGGTTGACCACTGCGTTGCGGGGAATGAAAGCCTCAGGTTCGTCGCCGGTGTAGGGCATGCCGGGCAGGTCCAGGCTGAAGTTCGGCGTGTTCATGTAGAACCCGTCCCAGCGATCCTGGAATGCGCCACCCAGGGAACCCCGACGCTCCAGTATCCGGTGCTCGACGCCGGCCTGCGTGAGCCAGTAGCTCGTCGCGAGTCCCGCCTGGCCTGCGCCGACGATGACAGTGTCTATTGGCTTAGTCGGCATTGTTGCTGCCCTCGGCTCGTTGCCAATGCTCGCGCAACATGCCCGCGAGCCTCCCGGGTTCAATCCGGTGCGGGGGATCGAAGTGGTGGCGTTCCTCAAACACCTCCACACGGTAGTCCCGGAAAACAGTGGACAGGCGATCGGCGATGTCACCGTACTGGTCCGGGTTACTCAGGCCGCCCAGCACGTACAGCACGGGACGTTCAAAGGAAGCCAGGCGCTCGCGGTCCAGATGATAGCTCCGGAAATCCTTCAGGAACGCCCTGATTCCGGCAGGCCGCTTGGCCATCCACGGCGGCGGGTCACCCGCAGGCGGAGGCGGAAGGACGACGTCGGGCCTCACCGACAGCCTCATGAACTCCGCCATGAACTGCTCCGGTGGAAGCGGCTCGAGCGCGCCCAGCTGCTCCCAGAAGCGGGAGTGGGCCTGGCTCCAGCCCCAGTCTCCCGCCCAAGCGGGTTCCAAGAGAGTGAGGCTTAGCAACCGCTCGGGATACTTGGCAGCAAAGGCGAGGGCCGCGGCCCCGCCGCCCGAGTAGCCCACGAGGTGAAACGTGTCCCATTGTTTGGCGCCTGCCTCGCGCAGGACGCCGTCGACCTCCGTGTCGAGTGTCCAGTCCGACGGCGGCTCGTCGGCCTCGTAGAGATCCAGGTCCTTCGCCGCGGCGTCGACGTCCGGGCCCAAGGCCTCGAGCAGCGCACCATAGGCGGGCCCCGCAGGAAGGACACTGCCCGGAAGGAGGGCCACTCGAATGGGTTCCATGGCTGCACTGTACGCCTGCAGATGCGAGTGCGGGAGGGCTCTTCAGGGGTGGAAAGTCACAAGATCTTGGACAGGCGGGTGCACTCTTCCCACAGCCGCTTCCGCGCGGCCGGATCAGAACCCATCCCGGGCGTCGGCAGTTGCTTGCGCTTCGCCCAGAGCTTTCCGGACACTGCGGCAGTCTCCGGCGCGGTGGCCAGCCAGACGGGCGTATCGGCAGCTTTCTCGGCAGTCGCGCCGAACGTGTTCGTCATCCAGCGGAAAGGTCCGCCAACTTCCTGCAGCAGCGCCGTGTGCTTTACCAAGCCCGGGTGCACGGCATTCACCACAACGTTGGATCCACGGAGGCGCTCCGCGAATTCCTGCGTCAACAGGACCCGGCCCAGCATTGTTGGGGGAGTGGCACGCAGGTAGCTGTAGTTGCCCTTGGCGGTTTGCAGATCGTCGAAGTCGATCTTGGTGGTGGACGGGCCTCCCGAATACTTGGAAGCGATGTTAACGATCCGCGAAGTCCGCGCCCCGTCCGCGCCACCGCCGCGTTTGAGCGCGTCCAAGAGCAGATTCGTCAGCAGGAAGTAGCCCATCACGTTGGTGGCGAACGTGAGTTCAAGCCCGTCCGGGGTCACGTGACGCTCCTTGCGGAATACTCCAGCCGCGTTGACCAGGACGTCCAGCTTGTCGTGGCGCGAAAGGAACTCGTCCACTGCCGAACGGATTGAGGCCTGGCTTGAGAGGTCGCAGGCGAGCGGTTCGAGAACCGCGTCTGGTTCTTTGGCACGGATATCTCGGATGGCATCTTCTGCCCGGGCTGCCGAACGTCCAACCACGACGACGGACGCTCCTTCGCGTGCAAGTGCAGTGGCGATGGCCTTACCCAGGCCGCCTGTCGCCCCGGTTACGAGCGCTGTTCGTCCATTCATGGCGGGCATAGCTTGATCTCAGCACTTATTGGCAGGTTTGGCGAGGGTTCGCCGAGCTCAGGAAGCCTTAGTTTTTGGACCGCTTTTCCTTGGGTGCCTTCGGCGGCAGACCTGCAACATGGTCAAAGGCCTTGGCCACCCAAGGCTCGGCCTGCGCGGCGTCGTCGTTCCACGCTTCCGGCAGGCCGACATAACCGCCCATGGGGCGTTCCTCGGGACCGAAAGGTTGAGTTTCGTGATCCGACTCGAGCTCGGCCTTGTCAGCCTCGGAAAGGCGGACGCCGATAGTAGGCCCGAATAGACCGGCGAACATGTTGCCATTCACGAAAGCGCCGAGGTTGCCGAACATCGGTTTGACCACGACGTCGGGATGGTCGGGGAGCACTGAACGGAAACGTTCCTTGTCGGCATCCGACGGCTTGGGCATCTGCATTGCTCGTCCTCCTGGGTTGTGCCTCCATGCCCACTGTACGCAGAACCTGAGAATCAGTCCGGAAATCAAACAAATGGGTTTGCCTCCTCGACGGACGCGCCGACCGATGGGAGTCTGGAGCATGGCCACAGATCTCAGCGCGCGCTGGGCTGAAGGATCTGTTGCCTCCGGGACACATCACGGCCTTGATGTGGGACTGAGGGGAAGAATTGAATCCTCCCGCTGCAATCCGTGTTACTGCCATTCGTGTCGCCGAGCTGCTTGCCGAAGGCGAGGCAATGCCGGTGTATGTGCACGTCATCGACCACCCTGAGGGGCGCGTGCTGGTGGACACCGGCATGACTCAGCTTCATCCGGCGGTGGCCGACATGGAGCCACGTATTTATCCACTGAACGAGCAGGACTTCGACATCGACAGCGTCGACATCGTGGTCAACACCCATCTGCATTTTGACCATTGCGGCGGGAACCACCTCTTCGCGGGCAAGCCCGTCTACGTTCAGCGTCAGGAACTTGACGACGCCCGCAACCAGGACGACTACACCATCCCGGAATGGGTCGATCCGCCAGGGATGCAGTACGTCACCGTCGACAGCGAATTCGAACTTCTTCCTGGAATTCGGCTCGTTCAGACCCCAGGACACACTCGGGGCTCACAGGTCGTGGTCATTGACGGAGACGGGCCGCCTACCGTCATCGCCGGTGACACAGCGGTCTTTTTCGACGAACTCGATAACCCCCGCACCGAAGGTCAGCAGCTCATTCGCGCTCTGAATCCTGCAATGGTTTGGCTCTCGCACGCGGACACGCCGTGGAAACCGGGAGCTTCAGCCTCCACATGACCAGTGACGCCCTCTTAAAAGGGGGTAATCCGGCCATCGGATTGATTAATCTGACGTCGCACTAGCTATCTGCTCAGATCTATGTAAACTTGACGGTGTTGTTGTGTTTGGCATTTGGTAGTTCAGGCAGTCCCCGTAATCCATCTGGATCGCGACCTTCTGAAGTAACGGTGGAGAACACCCCACACCGGAGACCCGAAAGTCGGGAGAATCTCCACCTTCAGTAAGGACTGAAAAAATGGCTACAGGTACCGTGAAATGGTTCAACTCCGAAAAGGGCTTCGGCTTCATCTCTCCTGAAGATGGCAGCCAGGACGTTTTCGCTCACTACTCTGCGATCAACTCCTCGGGTTACCGCTCCCTCGAAGAGAACCAGAAGGTTTCCTTCGACGTCGAGCAGGGCCCCAAGGGTCCCCAGGCAGTAAACATCCAGGCTATCTAGTCTTCGGATAAGCAAAAAAGCAGGGCCGGTCATTGACCGGCCCTGCTTTTTGTTGTGCCCTGCTGGGGCACATTCGGGGTTATAGGACAAAACGTGTGTAAATCCCGGGTGTGTCATGATCGTCCGGCCCAGCCTGCGCGGTGCCAGAGGCCT